>JAJBTP010000257.1 GCA_020860805.1 Tannerellaceae bacterium
GAAATATATTGCACGAAAACTTATTGATAAATACCGGATTTTATTTCAGAAATCCGAAATGAGAGGGTTGCTTATCCGGAGAGTCATCTCCATTCTGTTAAACATTCTGTTTGTTTTTGTCTTTGCTATTATCTGGGGGTTAGAGCCTCATAATCTATTGGTTGGACTTTCTTCCGTCTTTGCTGTTATCGGAGTAGCCATGTTTGCCCAATGGTCTGTATTAAGTAATATTACAGCCGGAATCATTATGTATTTTGGTGAACCCTTCCGGATAGGGAATCGTATTCACATCATTGACAAAGACATTCCTATCATCGGTGTCATAGAGGATATACGTACATTTTATACCTATATTCGCACAGAAAAAAACGAATTAATTGCCATCTCGAATAATCAGTTCTTACAAAAGATAGTATCCCTCTCGAATGAAAAATAAAAGTTATCTTTACATTTTATTATATAATACTAATCATAAACGTTGAAAAATGAAAAAAAACTTAATGCTGATGCTAATAGGTATGGCACTCCTTATAGGAGGTCACTCATCCCATACCTGTACACGGGTCGTTTATAAAGGCCCTGAACAAACAATTATTACAGCCCGTTCAATGGACTGGCGGTATGAAATGACAACCAATCTATGGATATTTCCCCGGGGAATACAACGTACCGGAGAGGTAGGCCCTAACTCTTTGAAATGGACATCTAAGTACGGCAGTGTAATTGCCTCATCTTATGACTTTTCGACTTCTGACGGAATGAATGAAGAAGGACTGGTTGCGAATGTATTATGGCTGGTTGAATCCGAATATCCTCAGTGGGATCCAAACAAACCCGGTATGTCGGCAGCCATATGGACGCAATATGTATTAGATAGCTTTGCAACAGTTGCCGAAGCAGTAGAGGAATTACAACAGGAAAATTTCGTACTGGTGTCAGACCAGATGCCGGGAACGGATCAAATGGCTAATATTCATCTTTCCATTTCAGACAGCTACGGAGACAATGCAATTTTTGAATATATCAAAGGAAAGCTGGTTATACATCACGACTCTTCTTATACTGTTCTGACAAACTCTCCTGTTTTCGAAGAACAATTGGCAATCCGGGATTACTGGCAAAAAATAGGAGGTACAACATTCCTTCCGGGCGCTAACCGGGCAGCCGACCGTTTTGTAAGAGCTTCTTTCTACAATGATGTAGTTCCTAAGACAGATAACATGCAGGTAGCTTTAGCCAGTGCATTCAGTATTATCCGGAATACATCCGTACCGTATGGTATCAGCATGCCGGATGAACCCAACATTTCTACTACCCGCTGGCGGACCGTGTCGGACCATAAAAACAGAGTATATTATTTTGAATCAACCCTGTATCCGGTAGATGTACTTTGGGTAAACTTCGATGAAGTTGATTTCTCGCCCAATGCTCCTATCCGGAAACTGGATTTATCAGGTAAAATGTATACAGGAAATGCAACCAAAGAATTTAAAGCCAGTGCGCCTTTTAAATTCATGGGACTTTAAAATGCCTCGGTCATATTCATATAGAATAGGGTACCGCCATTTCTGAAATTATGCCCCACATCAACACGGACATTCATACGGGGTTGCACTTCAATACGCAACCCCAATCCGGCATTGGGTAAAACACCTTCTATTTTACCCGGATTAGGTCCCATAAAACCACTACCTGCCCAGGCTGCAAAATCAAGCCGGTTTACCAAACGTTTCACTTTTGTATTCCCATCCGTATTAATCATCTGGCGATATTCTGCTAAAAGCACATGCGAAGATTTATCCCTGTATTGTCCCATATAGTATCCCCGCAAATCAAAAGGGGTTCCGGTCAAAGTATATTTATTAATAGGGATATCCCCAAATCCATGTTTACTCTGTGCAGTCCAGGCAAGTACTTTGCGTTTGCCTAACAATTTATATTGCCGGTATTCGAACTCCAGTTTATAGAAATTATTATTGCTGCCCAATACTTTACTATACCACAACCCTTTGGCATCAAAATAAATACCTCCATACGCATTTGCCGGAATATCCCGGGTATCATAGGTAACCAGAAACCCCAGTCCTGAACTGAAACTACTATATCCATCTTCCGTACCTCCGTCAGCTATATAAGACGGGTCATGCACAATACCCGGAGCCGGTTCCTTAAACTTATCATAATTTAAATCAAACTGAGGCCCGGCAAAGAAATCCGTATCTTTTATACGAAACAAAAACCAAGGATTCACCTGAAACTGATTATAACGGAACTCACTCGTTTCTTTTCCCCTTTCATAATTTTTATTAGTGGTATAACCGACTCCATAATAGTTGTCCAGCGTATTTTTATACTTAAACTGTCCGAAAATACGAAACTTATCATCCTTAAAGAAAAGTTGCGGACGCACCACCAGATTAAAGCCTCCTTTAAACATCACAGCAAAAGCCAGAGGTACTACCGAACGGATTAAAGTAGTATCCGACGGATTCATCCGGAAAGTCAGCAGAGCACTTCCACCTAATAATAAGCCATAGTCAGGCGTATAACTGGGACCTCCCAGAATGCTATAACGCAAATCCGGGGCATCCGGGGTTGTTCATCCGAAGCCACAGGCAATTCATACGTCAAGGTATCGGTCACACTTGCCGACACAACCTCCTGACCCACAGAGGAATTTATCGTTACTATAAAAGCAGAGAAGATAATAAGAATAAATATTCGCATAATTTCATTCATTTTCAACATGTAAAGAAAAAACATTTTGCTGAAATGGTTCATCTTTTACCCGTATTAAAATAAATTTTGACCCGCTGAAAATAAATTCTCACTACCCACAAAATCTTTTTTCAGTCCCTGAAAATACAAAAACAGTACGCTGAAAATATTTATACATTCAATAGTTAATTGTTATCGTAAATGTTTATTTGCAAAACGGATGAATTGTTCCCAGTCGTAATAGGTTATATCATGTACACCCGTACGGATATGATATCCGATATGTCCTTCCATAACCGGTTGATGGACTGAAGGCATTTCTGTTACGGT
>JAJBTP010000478.1 GCA_020860805.1 Tannerellaceae bacterium
GGGGGTGGCCGGAATTAAAACAGCCAGTAAATCCCCTCTTTTACGGATAGTTTCATGAGCTTGCAGCATTAAGGAAGCCATATGGCCTTTACCTCTTTCTTGTGGAATGGTTGCTACACCGCATATATAAGATACCGGGATAGTTTCATTATCCAGTGTCATTTCATAGGGAATCATATGAAGGGCAGAAATAATTTGTCCTTTTTTCTCGTAAAACAGAACGTTTTCTTCTTTATAAACATTGGTGAAAAATAAGTCAAGGAAATCCTCTTCATCTGCGAATGTCTCTTTCCATAAATTTCTTAATTGCTCTTTCATACCTGCTCCCGGTTGATTTTGATTGTTTATCAAAGATAACATAAATAAATGGACGGGAAAGAGCCATCCTATTCATATTATTAAGATTGTTAAAATTCTTATTGTATAAGTCTTTAAGTCTTAAAAAGATAAACTTTTGGCCATAACCTTATGTTACCCAAGCACTAAATGATAGATGATAGTAAATGCTGAGGAGTGATATGCTGTATGTAGACGAACATAAAATATGCCGGAACTACGAGAAAGATGGACGACCAACGATGGAATATAAAAGAGCTTCAAAAGGAGAGCATATAGAATCGGTCTTTACAGAGAATAAGATCGTTTTTATGTTAGAAGGTCTGTTATCTGTAGTTTGTGGTAATTTTGATGATTGTTTGAAAAAAGGGCATATGTTGGTTGTTCCGGGAGGAACTCCTTATGTAGTAGACGTATTGGAGAAGGCCAGCTATATAATCTGCAGGATAAAAAATAATCTTCATTTATGTGAAGAATTTTCTTTGGAAAAGTTATTTCATGAAGATGATTTACCGGGAACGGAGTTGAGCCCTTAGCCCTTTTGTGAAGGAATAGAGTTATATGTAAAGACATTAACTAACTATTTGAATGATGACATCCGGTGTCTTTATTTTTTTGAAATGAAGATAAAAGAGTTCTTATTTTTATTACGTAACTATTACAGTAAGGAACAATTACGTGAGTTTTTCTCTCCTTTATTAACGAACGACCTTCGGTTTTCCGAATTTATACAAAAAAAATCACCGGAATGTGAAAAATGTAAAAGAGTTTGCCGAACTGGCAAATTACAGTATTTCCGGTTTTGAGAAACGTTTTAAAAAGGTTTTTCATGTTTCGGCTTATCACTGGATGAAAGAGCAGAAAGCGAAAGAGATTTTGTATCAAATACATAATAGTGATAAACCATTTAAAGAAATAGGGTGGGACTACGGTTTTGCTTCTCCGGCTCAGTTCAATGATTTTTGTAAATCTAATTTTGGAATGACGCCGGGACAGATAAGAAGTTCCATAGTGAAGCCAGATGATTAAAATATCGTATATATACATACGAAAAAAGTGGAGCAATGATGATGTTGAAGAGAATTATATATGTGTTGATGATCGCTCTTATTTTTACAGCTTGTGAGGATACCCGGGAGTTCACAGAAGTCGCCGGAGAAGAGCGTACAGAGAATGAGGAAGAAGAGAATGTATCTGTTCAGATGCGTTTTTCATTGAATAGTGTAGATACATATTCAACTATAGGAGAAGAAAATAAAACAGATAGTGAAATTGGAAAGGTAGAGAACGTAGATTTGTTTTTTTAGAGAAAACGGTCTGTTTTATAAATCCATGAATCTACCCCTGACACAAAGTTCTTCTTCCAAATATGTATATAGTAGTGATGAGTTCCGTTTTCCTAAAGGAGAATGGTATATATATGCTTTTATACATTTACCTGCCAATTATATTCAATGGCCGGACGAGAATACAACGATAGCTGCTTTTGAACAGCAGAAAGTTGATTTGGAAGTGGGTCCACAGGGTTGGTATGCAAAATATAACACATTGATGGGTACTTTGATCCGGGAGAAAACAACCATCGTCGGTTCCGGGTCGTCCGGAAATCCGGAGACAGTCCGGTTAAAAGTAGGTCATCTTTTATCAAAAATTGTAATGCCTACAGAAGTCCCCAGGACAGGAGGAAATCTGAAAGGAACATTTACCGGTGGAGGAGAGAAAGGACGCCTTAATTGGAATGTAGCCTGTGAACCTAAACAGATATATTTAGTTGGACAGTGGAGTAACGGATTTATGCAGGACGGTAGTCAGGTTTTATCTCCTCATTATTATAATTACAATCCGTATACTGATTTTCAGCAACCTTTGTATGAATATCCTACAACAGGGGCTATTCCCTGGTACACAGTGGAGAATACTAATCAGGTGCCGACCAATAAAAATACATCCTGTTTTTGTCTCCAGTATAAATATCATGCCGTTACAGAAGAAGTCCATAAGGCTAATCATACAACAGGGGGTGCCGCAGGAGGTACTTTTTGGGTCGCAGAATTTAAAGATGGCACTAAATTGATTTATGAAGTAAGTCCTACTACTCCTCATCCTGAATTGGGTACTCCTGTACAGATAAAAGTGTATGAAAATGGACTGTGTTACTACCGGGTACCTATTGCAGATAATTCACAACTGACACCTTCTTTACGTTATTCAGTGATACGTAATTATCTGTATAAATTGACAGTCAATTCTATATCCGGGTTTGGAGATAGTACGGTTGATGATTGGAAAGATCCGGAAGTTCCCTGGCTCATAGACCCGGATATTGACATAACTATTCATATGCAGGACTGGATACCTTATGAGATTCCGGTCGATTTGGATTAAAAAAAGATAGATTGGCGGGAATTAAGAATACAGGGGTTCAGATTCGTAACTGCTGTTTGCTTTTTCCGCTTTATCTTTGCCCTGTACCTTTTGTTATACAACTCAATCCATCTTAAGCGCCCATGCACTTAATATAATAAAAGGGAACCTATACCTATATATATTCAGTGAAGAACCTCCATGCGGAGGTTAGGCCTTCCGTAGGAGGTTCTTTCTTTTCTAACACACTGATTCTTTTCCCGTAGAAAAAGCTATAAAATAAAAAGTATGTAAAGTGTACATATTTAATTTATAAATTAAAGGAGAAGTGATGATGAAAAAGAAATT
>JAJBTP010000576.1 GCA_020860805.1 Tannerellaceae bacterium
TATTGCAGGGATATTATCGGACCGGATGAAGTAAAGAAACGGTTGAAAGAATCTGCCAGAGCCGGGGTAGTTGCACATGCACAACTTTTCTGCGGACAGGCAGGAGCCGGAAGTTTCCCCTTAGCATTAGCATATGCCCGGTATCTGAACTGTACCAACCGGACAGAAGAAGATGCCTGTGGAGAATGTCCTTCCTGTGTTAAATTCAACGAACTGGCTCATCCCGACCTGCACTTTGTTTTTCCCATTGTTTCAAAAAAAGAGAAAAAGAAAGAAGTTTGTGACGACTATCTGCCGGAATGGCGTCCTTTTCTGAAAAGTAATATCTATTTTGGATTAGATGAATGGCTGGATTATATAGAAGCGGGAAACTCACAGGCACTTATTTATTCTAAAGAAAGTAATGAAATTATCAGGAAGCTAACACTCAAAATATACGAAGCAATCTACCGTATTCTGTTAGTTTGGCTACCGGAAAAATTACATCAGACCTGTGCCAACAAACTTTTAAAAATGATAGAAGAACCTCCGGTTAATACAGTCATTTTATTAGTATCCGAACAACCGGAATTAGTTTTAGGAACTATTCAATCCCGGGCGCAGCGTGTTAATATACGTCCCATCGACGAATCCTCTCTGAAAGAAGCAATGATAAAAAATTTCGGTCTGGCAGCTGAGGATGCTGGTTACATAGCCCATTTGGGTGGAGGTAATTACCTGAAAGCAATCGAAGCTATCAGCGTAGGAGAAGATAAAGACTTTTTCCTTGAACAGTTCAAAGAGATGATGAGAAACTCCTGGACTAAAAATGTCAAAGGTATGAAAGCTATGAGCGATTTAATGGCAGCAATCGGACGGGAAAAACAAAAGAATTTCCTGGCATACTGCCAACACCTTATCCGGGAAAACTTCATCTACCGGTTCCAGTCTCCGGAACTCAATTATATGACTACCAGTGAAGCCGGTTTCGCTGTTAAGTTTTCTCCGTATGTAAATGAGCGGAATGATTTCGATCTAATGGAGGAACTGGCAAAAGCCGAAAAACATATTACACAAAATGTAAATGCAAAAATGGTCTTTTTTGATTTATCTCTGCGAATCACAGTACTTATCAAAAAATAACTATACAAAGACTTTTCTTGTTATTTTTACGGACAGTATAACATTCAATTAAAATCAGGTTATGGAAAGAAGAAAGTTTATCAGAAATGCCGGAGTTGTAACAGTGGCAGCTGCAACAACAGGATTAACAGCATGCAATACACAAGCAAATCTTAAAGCCGGCGAAGTACTTCATACTGTTATTTTTGACTTAATTCATCCGGTAGGTTCAGCTGAAGCTACAAAATTTCTGAAAGACGGACAGAAAATACTATCTAAAATCAAAGGAGTACATGATTTCCAGGTCTTCCGCCAATGCAGTCCTAAAAATGATTATCAATATGGCTTCTACATGCGGTTCGAATCACAGGCTGATTTCGATAAATATAGCGTACACCCGGACCATGATAAATTTGTACAGGAGCGGTGGGAAAAAGAGGTATCCCGTTTTCAGGAATCCGATTTTGTAACATATCTTTAATTTAACCTGATAAATCAAGGGTTAAGAAGTAAAACTATGTTTTATTTCTTAACCCCTAAAAAATAACCGTCCTATTCTCACGAACAAGACGGATAACCTAATCTAACTTAATTCTAATACCATGAAAAACACTATATCATAATAACAGAATAAGTTATAAAAGGTTCAATCAATTTTTCGTGGCAACTTTTGTGGTTGCTTTTTTCTTATATTTTTCAATTTCCTTTTGCAATTTTTCAATTTCTGCACCTTGATTATTAATCGTAGTAAGCAGTGAATTAAGTTCTTCATTATCTATATTAGCCGGGAACTGAGCATTGACGCGGTAAATAAAATCAGAAAGAACATTCATATAATTATTGAAAGCATCATAAGGATTATCATAAGGACTGAAACCTCCCACATGCTTCGTATTCATATAATAGAAATGGTCACTACTTTGTAAATAAGCCCAGTCCTGTTTTATACGGCGGTCAGTTACCAGACGAACCCGCTCACTGATACCATTGATTTTGCTAAATGCTTCTTTTTGCAATACATTTCCTAACCAGGAGCTACAGTCTTTTTCTTCATCTACCCACGAAATAGGATAAGGTACAGACACGGCATCCACAGGTTTCAATAAAACAAACACTTCCGAAGGCATAGAGAAACTAATACCCTTTTCAGCAGCAAAGCGAGGCAACGCTCTAAAGAAATCAAAGATTCCGGATTCAGCTGTATTTAATGCTCCTAACACATCATAATTCATAAACAGATTTATAATCTGTTCTGATTCAGGCGTATTGGCAATCCACGTTATATATTTATCTGCAGTTAACGGATACTCACTCCAACTATAATTTGAAAAACGCAAAGAAAGGTCTTCACTGAAACGGTTATTCTTTAACAACAGTTTCAATTGAGGATGAGCTGCCGATGAATATACATAATTAGGACTCTTCCATCCCAGAATATGTTTGGCTCCTTCAGTTAACATCCCTTTAAAACCCATCTTAGTTACTACATCAGAAATTTCATCCGAATAAATAAGTTCAGTATTACGCAATACTTTTGGCTTCACACCAAATAAAGTCTGAATTTTCTCCTGGTGTTTTTTCACTTCTGCTTTAAACTCTTCCGGATCCCCCAAAGAAGAAAGAGAGTGAGAATAAGTTTCTGTCAAAAATTCAACATTGCCGGTAGCTGCCAGTTCTTTAAAACTATCAATCAATTCCGGAGAATAAATTTCCATCTGCTCCAAAGCTGTACCGGAAATAGAATAAGCAACTTTAAATTTACCACCGCTACTCTTTATCATTTCCAGAATAGTACGGTTAGCCGGAAGATAGCAACGTTCAGTAATACGGTGCATAATTTCTTCATTCTGAAAGTCATCATAATAATAGTGGTCATTTCCTATATCAAAAAAGCGATATCTTTTCAGACGAAATGGTTGGTGTATTTGAAAATAAAAGCAGAT
>JAJBTP010000093.1 GCA_020860805.1 Tannerellaceae bacterium
TTATAAAGAGTTTTTCTGTCTATTTTCAGAAGGCGCGCAGCAGCGGCTTTATTATCCTGAGTCATTTTAAGAGCAGCACGTATCTTTTTCTCTTCATTCCCATCATATTCGGATAATTCAGTCTCTTTTTTCTCTTCCGTTAAAAAAGAAGGAAGATGTTCCGGCAGAATTGTATCTGCTGAAGCAAATAAAACGGCTCTTCTTACAATATTCCGTAACTCACGCAAATTACCACTCCAGCGATATTGATTAAACAAAGAAATAACTCCGCCGGAAAAACCTTTAATTTTTTTTCCGAGTTCCTTATTGGCACACTCCAGAAAGTAAGTCGCATATAAAAGAGTATCTTCTTTACGTTTCCGTAAGGGAGGAACTTCAATAGCAAACTCATTCAAGCGGTAGTATAAATCTTCACGAAAACGACCCTGTTCAATCGCACTTTGCAAATTTTCATTGGTTGCTACTATCAAACGAACATCCACTTTAATGCTATTAGCTGCTCCTACCGGACGTATCGTAAATTCCTGTAATGTTCTCAACAATTGAATCTGTACATCATAAGGTAAATTACCTACTTCATCCAGAAAAACTGTTCCACCATTCGCTAACTCAAAAACACCTTTTTTATTCGCAATGGCAGACGTAAAAGAACCTTTCAGATGTCCGAATAATTCACTGGGTGCCAATTCGCGGCTTAAACTTCCACAGTCAACAGCAAAAAAAGGAGCATCTTTCCTACGGCTATTTTCATGAATCATACGGGCTGCATATTCCTTTCCGGTACCACTTTCTCCGGTAATTAATACAGTCATATTGGTCGGGGCCACCATCCGGATATGTTCATATAATTCTTTAGTAACCGCACTTTCACCATATACAAATCCTTTCTTCGTGTCTGTATTTTCAGTTACAACCGGCACAGAAGATTGAGTTTCCGGAAGGGCAGTAAACACCTGTTCTATTTTTTGCTTTAATACGGAAGGATTAATGGGTTTTTCCAGATAATCATAGGCTCCGATTTTCATGGCAGCAACAGCACTCTGTACCTCTCCGTAACTGGTCATGACAATTACAGGTATGTTTCTTTTTTGCTCCTTTATCCAGGTCAGTAAGAGGATACCATCTCCATCCGGTAAGCGTAAATCCGTCATTACCAAATCAAAATTCCCTTCCAGAATTTCCGGTTTTGCTTTCCCCGCTTTATTTACCAACACGCATATATAGCCATTGGTTTCGAACCATTTTTTCAATAAAGTTCCAAACGCCAGATCGTCTTCTACTATAAGTATTTTTCTCTCCATATCTATCCTCCACAGGTTAGGCAAAACAAATATACTATTTATTTTTAATGTATCTTTGCGCGCAATAATTCCGAATGGTTAAAATGAGTTCACTACAATATATCAAAGGTTTTTTATACGCATTGGTTACTTCTGCTACTTTTGGCCTGATTCCTCTGTTTACATTGCCTTTGATGATGAAGGGTATGGGATATGACTCCATCCTGTTTTACCGTTTTTCGATTGCCAGTGTAGGGCTGGCGGTACTTATGCTTTTCAGGAAAGAATCCTTTTCCATAAAAAAAGATGAAATTCCCTTCCTGTTTTTATTAGGGATATTCTATACAACCTCTGCACTCTTTCTTTTCCGGGGATACACTTTGATGTCTGCCGGAATTGCAACAACTCTTCACTTCACCTACCCGGTGTTTGTAACTCTTTTTATGGTACTTTTTTTCCGGGAGAAATCTTACCTGCTTACGAATACAGCTATTCTACTGGCTCTTACCGGAGTGGGTATTCTCTCTATAAATGATAGTGATACCCATTTCAATCTGACAGGTATTTTTATTGTACTGTTATCTGCTGTAGGATATGCTCTTTATATTATAACAGTTAATAAATCACGCTTACAAACCATGAGCGGCAGAAAACTCACTTTATATGCATTCATTATCAGTAGTTTTCTCTTTTTAGGAAAAGCAATTGCGGAAGGGGGGATACAAACAATTCCGGACAGTGAATCGGTCCGGAATTTATTCCTGTTAGCCATGGTTCCTACCATCGTATCCAACATGACTCTTATCTATGCTATTCGTTACATTGGCGGAAGCCTTACTTCAGTGATGGGGGCTATGGAGCCCGTTACCGCCGTATGTGTAGAGGGGTATGTTTTTTCGGGGAACCTTTTACACGGAATATAGGAG
The DNA here is from genome assembly GCA_020860805.1 of Tannerellaceae bacterium. Taxonomy (GTDB): domain Bacteria; phylum Bacteroidota; class Bacteroidia; order Bacteroidales; family Tannerellaceae; genus UBA4116. Next base: position 2,207 of record JAJBTP010000093.1, read on the forward strand.
TAGGGATTGGGGCCATTATTCTGGCAGTCTCTCTGATTATTCTCTCCAAACCTATTTTACACTTTTTCCGGAAAAAACAAAACACCGTTTGATTATTTTGTGGAAGTGGTAAAGGCTTTCAGGTATTTAGCTATATACTGAGAAGCCTCATGAGGTTTATACTGAATAATATAACGAGGATGTTCCAACACAATTAACCGTTCAAAAAACTTCTCTTTTTGGTTAATCTTTTGAAAGAATGTAGCATTTTTCTTTCCTAACACATAGGCAACATCACGGTTTATACCAAATGTTAATTGCTTTTGCATACTATGAACCATGAAATCATACATCAAATCATATACATACTTGTCATCATAATAATTACAGTTTACCCAATTACCTTTACGATTTTTAATGACAAAACCCAGCGGAGAAACAGAACTGATATATAAATCTCCGTAGAACTTTTGTACTCCTCCATATGCATGAATCATATCATACATAAAGACAGAAGAAGGTTTGTGAGTAACTACTCCTTCAATAGGAATCCCACAAACAGACGTCAATCGTTTAGAATCGGTAAAAGGAATTCCGGTAACACCGGCGCCTAACCGCCCGGCCCGGGGTTAATGCCTACAATCATATGCCGTTTGCGGTTATCCGTATAGAATTTAGAATAAAACCGTTCTGCTATAACCGGAATATCCGGATTGTCTATAAAAGGATTGAGGATGCGTACATTCTCCGGTAGTTGCGGGTGAATCTGTAGGTTCCGGTAAAACTGTATTACTTTATCAGCGAAAGTGTCCATTCATACAAACTTTAAATACTAAACAAAGATAGTATTTAA
>JAJBTP010000515.1 GCA_020860805.1 Tannerellaceae bacterium
TCAAAGTACTTTTCTTTGTTTTCTTCTTGTGGCTGAATAGATTGTTTTTGTTGTTTCCAGATTAGAGTTACTACTTTCAGAGTTTTCAAAATATTATCATTTAATATTTTGAGATTCTCTCTATTTGCGTTAAAATGACTGTCGCTATGTCCACCAAGTAATAACGCTTTCTCTTTAATTTCAGTAATAATCTCCTCTTTTATACTGTCAAAATCTGGCTTATTTCCGGTTAATTCTTCTTTTGGAGTAGATGTTTTCTGTACTACTGAAAGTTTATCCAGTTTCTTATCTATCTCTATTAGCTTTTCCCATAAAGCGTCGTTTAATACACTCTGTGCCATAATATATCTGTTTTTTAGTTATTATTATATTGATTTTAAAACTTAGGTCTATATTGTTTTCTCTTTTTCTTCTTTCTCTTTCGAGCTTCTTCCTGTAGGTATTTAGCTTCGTTAAGGTCTGGTCCGGAAGGCCCAGTGCTGAATAGCCCGCCTATTCCGGAGGCTACTTCTGCCGTTGTGGATAGGCTGTTTTCAGAAAAAGAAGCTGTTGTTTCTTTTGGAATGCTTACCTCCTGATTCTGAATAAGGCTATTTCCATTTAGTTGTGCGTTCAGTTTAGAATAGCTGAATTTCCTATCTACGTCGGAACCTTTGAAAGAATGCTTTCCTTTCTTAAAAGATATACCTTGTACTTCACCGGTATGTCCTTTGTATTTATATTCTATGGATATGCCCTGCTTATCCAGTAGATGTTCAAACTGCTTCCAGGTTTTTGCTTTTGGAAGAGTTTCTTTAATTGCATGGTAGATTTGGTATTTAGTTTCTTCGGCTCCTTTTAGCTTTTCTGTGTTTACCTTTTCTTTTCCTGTGCCATACGTTAGATTGTATTTATCTTTTAGTTCTTTGCAAACCTTTTCATTGCGGTAACGGTCGTTTTTATCGGATATGGTTTTGCCGTCGTTATTTACCCGGTTAAATACAATATGTAAGTGTGGGTGGTTCGTGTTAGTATGCCGGACAATAATATACTGTGTATTTTCAATTCCCATTTTGCTCATATATTCTTTAGCCAGACTTTCCATAAAATGGTCTGTCATCCGTCCTTTATCATCAGGAGAGAAGGCCAGCGGGATATGTCCGACACATTTTGACAGTTTTGGATTGAGCAAACTTTGCATGTAAAAGCTATTAATGATAGCGTTTGTGTCCGTTTCCAAAACGCCTTCCGTAGCTAAAATCTTTGCTTCTTTATCAGCCAATACGTATGAAATACAGCCTTTAAAACTTCTTCCTTTTACTATTTTTCCAATCATCCGATAGCTTATTTATAATGTTTTTGATATTTTCGAGCATGAGAAGTCCTTCTTTTTCGAGCCTTTTAACACTCATAAACTTAGCTGTTTTTGTAAGCTGGTTCAGATTGTTTCCCATACCCGCGAGGTTACGGAGGATTTCCAGTTCTTCTTTTTTTTAATGGCTCTTTGATTGCTCCGTTAAGGATTGCATCGTGTGAGTAGACACTAACAGAAAGTCCGGCTTTTGCTGCCCGGTGGCGGATGGCATAGAGTTCCGGCTCTGAAAAGCAGACTCCAATGGTTCTGCTCTTCCGGTGGGTGGAACTCTTCTTGGGTCGTCCACCTTTTTTCCTTTTATCTGGATTGTCACTTTTCAATTTCGATTCTCCTTAATTTACATTCTCTAAAAACTGCGACCACCGGGAGCGGTTTTCTTTGGCGAGAAGCCAAAGCGAGGGAGTTTTCATGCAATGAAAACATAACCTCGCTCCTCTAAACGGAACAGGCTTGTTCCTTTTAGAGGGATTGGTCGTATACAGTACACAAACTGACTTCACTCACTTTACAACTTTTTCCAGCTTTCGATGTCATCCTGGTAAAGATCCAGGTGATGACGGGCGAGGTTTTCAATAAATCCGGATACGCTCATTTTTCTCCCTCCGAGCCTACGTGTAATCTCGTCCAGTTGGTCCCGAATCTCACGGCTAACAAATACCGGTTTGCGGTCTTCCAGTTTAGGGACTGTTAGGAATGTCGTTCGGTATTCCTCCAGTGATTCTTTCCGCTGTTTTCCACTAACACGTCTGGATACAGTTGGTACAGTTACTATATGTTCTTCTGTATCGGCTGTATCCTTAGTGTCCAGTGTGGGTTTAGTAGTAGCCACGTCCAGGAGGTCTTCATAATTTACTTGTGAGATATTTTGGGATGGTATATCTTCCGGCAAGTAATTTTTTAGGAGCTCATCATACATTTTGTTTCCTACTTTAGAGGATTTTGTTTTTCCTCTGGTTAGGGACTGTTTCTTTTCATCCGGATTTTGTGTTTTACTGCTACCAGTATTCTCGCTTTGTTTAGTTACCATGCGCTATTTTATTTAATTAGTGAATATTGTGGTTCCCCTATAATCAGGAAACCGATTATCAGAAGCAAATAAACAGCAATGAATCCATAGAGCAATTAAAGTGGTTTTGTATGGTATATTCTGCCATATCTTTCTACTGTATCTACTTTACAAAAAGAGTGAACTGCTCCGGTTTGCTTATCTGATAATATCCAGTAGAATGGTATCAGAAATTTACCTATGATGTAATATAAAATTAGCCTGGCTAGTGATGCCGGAGTGACAAATTATACCTATACAATGAAACGTATCGTCACTGGGATTTAAATCCATTGAAGTGTTATTTTTTCTCCTTTATTTCGTATCAGAAAAAAGAAATCAGGATGGTCTAATGTGCCAGATTATACAATTTGAAGACAAATGATACCACTTGATTTCTAAACCATTGCAGTGTGGATTATTCTATTTTACTTGCATGATAAAGAGGAAAAAATTAATTATAAATTTAAATATATATACGATGGAAATTATAAACATAGAAGGAATGACATTTGAGAAGATGCTCTCAAAGTTTGAGGAATTTGCCTCACGTTTGGAAGTCCTTTGCCGTCTTCATGGCGATAAGGATATCAGTGAATTGCTGGACAAGCAGGATGTCTGTTTACTATTGAATATTT
>JAJBTP010000305.1 GCA_020860805.1 Tannerellaceae bacterium
CTATTTAATAAATTATAATCCATTAGAAGAACTACTATGTAAAAGAAAATGTTTTACGCCTTTATTCGCTAACCTGTCAGAGGCCTCCGATTGTATTTTTCCTATTGAAGAAGTATGAAATGAATATAGTCATACTATACCACCAGTATTATAGTCTGTCTAACAGAATCTTAGCAGCTATTTCTCCATTTACGCTTTGATTTTCACCAAAGGCTACTCCGCGTTCATTGAAACGGCGTTCGATTTCGTTGATAGTGTCTGTTCCGATATTTTCTTCGCTCAGGCGGGTGGTGAGGCCGAGGGAACGGAAGAATGCGTCGGTTTTTGTGATGGCCTGATTGATACGTTCGTCGCGGGTTCCTTCGGTTATCCCCCATACACGTTCGCCGTATTGAATCATTTTGTCGCCTTTGCTTTCGCGTAGTATATTCATTGTGCCGGGAAGGATGATGGCAAGGGTATGCCCGTGTGAAAGGCCGTGCAAGGCAGTGAGTTCATGCCCGATCATGTGAGTTGCCCAATCCTGGGGTACGCCGCCCAGTGCAACGAAGCCGTTGAGTCCCATTGTGGCTGATAGCATGAATTCGGCCATCAGGTCGTAGTTGTGCTTATCTTTTTTGATGAGCGGTGCTATTTCTACCACTGTTTGAAGTATTCCTTCCGCCCAACGGTCCATTAGCCGGGATACATCCGGAACGGTCAGGTACTGCTCCATTACGTGAACGAACGTATCAACCAGTCCATTAGCTATTTGATTGTCGGGAAGTGTAAAAGTTACTTCAGGATCAAGAATTGAAAATAGGGGATAATTGGAGAAGAAGGAGAATTTTTCTTTTGTAGCTGTATTGGAAATCACTGCACCTGCATTCATTTCCGAGCCTGTTGCCGGAAGGGTTAGTACAGTTGCCAGAGGAATTGTATTTGTTTCCTTTCCGGCCAGTACCAAATCCCATGCGTCGCCATCATATAATAGACCTGCGGAAATTAGTTTTGTTCCGTCAATGACAGAGCCGCCGCCTACGGCCAACAGGAAGTCGATTTTTTCTTCTTTGCCTAAAGCAATGGCTTTACGAAGGGTTTCGATGGTCGGATTGGCTTCAATGCCCCAGAATTCTACGGTGTAAAAGTCTTCGAGGGCTTTTTTCACCTGGTTATAGACGTTGTTTTTCTTTACACTACCGCCCCCAAAGGTGACCATGATGCGTTTTCCGGCAGGTATTTCGTTGGCTAATTCCGAAATCATACCTTTACCCATAATAAGTTTTACCGGATTCTGAAAGATAAAATTGTTCATATTTATTTTTATTTAGTTGTTATATAGTAATGCAAAGGTACTATTATTTGGTGAGGCGTTGTTGTTTTTCTGAAAAGTTTTATGTTTGTTTTCTTAAACGTTATTTACTGGTTTGGGTTATCCGGCTATAGTCCTTTTTTCCATGACTAATGAAGGGGCATATCCGAATTGTTTTTTGAAGGCTGTTGAAAAGTGCGAAAGATTTTTAAAGCCTACATTGAGATATACTTCCGAAGGTTTTTGCCCTTTGTTATTGATAAGGTCCATTGCTTCTTCCAGCCGTTTTTTATCAACCACCTACTGGGTGTTTCATGGAAAATGCGGGCAAAGTCTTTTTTGAATGTAGATAGGCTACGTCCGGTATAATGAGCAAATTCTTCGACGGACAGGTCGCATTTATAATTGTTTATCATAAAGTCTGCCAGGTCGGATTTCCATGGTCCGGTAAAATCAAATAATATGGGGGTAAGTTCCGGTTTTAGGTGTAACAGGGCGAAGATGGCTTCTTTTAACTTGGCATCCATTAATTCTTTGGAGGGATATTGTTTTGTATTAAATACTGTTCGAGGGATATAAATAATCCGTCCAAAAACGGATGTTTTTCAAGCTTTACATGGTGGGATCTTACTATTGATTGGTCATTATTTGCCGGAAGATTTGTACCTCGTTCTGCAAATATTTTTTTCAGGAACGGGGTTTTAAATTGCAGGAAAAGTCCTTTGAAACTTTCCCCGTTTTTGGCCGGCTGTTTTATTTTTTATCAGGTGATTCCGTTTCAGAAAGAACGAATCTCCTTTTTTCAGGACTATCCTTTTTTCTTTTGTAACGAGTATCATTTCCCCGGAACAGATGTATACCAGTGTATGGTCGGACACCATATCTTCACATAGTTTTTCATTTTCTACATAGCAGCAGAAAAATGTATCGAGGTAGTTGTAAATTACTACATCTGATTTTGTATTCATATGAATAATTCGAATGATTAAAATATAAAGGTAGTAATTGTTTTCTTAAAAGTTCTGTTTTTATAAGGATTTCAGAACTTCCGGCCTGTTATCTGTCTTTATCATTCGTTGGATTATTTGAGAAAGGCGTATTGAACCCATATCAAGGAGGCTTACACGGACAAACAAGGCTTTTACACCTTGTTGGGCATACATTCGGTCAAACCGGTAGAACAAGGTAGGGATTAACAGGTCCGGTTTGTAATTGCGGTCAACCAATAGCCGGATGAAATACTGACCTCTGTAATAAAACTCATCTACCTGCCGGATAGCATCCCATTCAATTTCTTCACGTATGTTTGAGGTTTCTGTAATGCCCCGGCTGGTAAGGATGAGTTTGGGTTTGCGGTCGAAAAATGTACCTATCCCTAAAATTAGTATAAATATCGATAGTATAATTATGCTCCAGCCAATCACCTCTTTACCGGTGTATTGTAACAATAAATAACCAGCCAATGCGATTAGGATGCTACTTACCGTAATGATAAAGGCTTTCTTTTTTGATTTATAGATAATAATCCTCTCCATTTTCTGTCCTCATTTGTTTTATTCAACATCGTATTTATGGTATTGGTTCATTCCTGTAATAACCGGAGGAGATTAAGAGTTTTCAGGAATCAATTTTATATTGGAATGTTCTTTTATGATTTCCTGTATCATTTCAAAATATGTCTTACCCATCCCATTTTCCAGTTCAGATAGTTTCTGTTCTACGAAATGAATATTATTACTCCATAC
>JAJBTP010000492.1 GCA_020860805.1 Tannerellaceae bacterium
GATATAGACTGTTCCTTCGTTATTCAGGGAAATCATATACTCATTAAGCCAAACGCAATATCGCAGCGTAAGGATAGAGTAATTGAAGAAACTGTAACCGACGAGCGGGGAAAACCTGTTATCGGAGCCAATGTGATTGAAAAAGGAACCAGCAATGGAGTTATCACCGATATGGATGGGAAATTTTCGATTAAAATTTCTGAAAATGTAATTCTGCAAATTACCTATATTGGCTACATCAACCAGGAAGTCAGAGTACGTGATCAGACTTCTCTTCAGATTATGTTGAAAGAGGATACTCAGGCATTAGATGAAGTTGTCGTAGTGGGATATGGAGCCCAGAAAAAAGTAAACCTTACAGGAGCAGTGTCCACGATTAAAAGCGAGCAACTCGACCGTCAGCCGGTGGTGACCTTAAAAGATGCATTAGCCGGACTGGCACCCGGTATGACCGTTACCAAATCATCCGGCCAGCCAGGTGCAAGTAACCCGGAGATACGTATTCGTGGAGTCGGTACATGGCAAAATGCCGGCCCTTTGGTATTAGTAGACGGAATGTCTATGAATATTGCTGATGTCCTGCCTACGGATATTGAAAGCATTTCTGTGTTAAAAGATGCTGCTTCAGCTTCTATATACGGCTCACGGGCAGCTAACGGGGTTATCCTGATCACCACTAAACAGGGAAAATCAGGAAAACTGGAAATTACTTATAATGGAAGTGTAGGCTGGCAAAAGGCTACAAGAGTGCCTAAAATGGGAACCGGATGGCAATATGGCGAACTCTATAACAGAGCGATGGTTAACGATGGAAAAGCCAATCCGGACGGAACTACATCTCTTTTCCCACAGGATAGAATTGACCGGATGAGAAATGGTACAGGTAATATCGATCAAAATGAAGCAAACACCGATTGGTTTGCCGAAGTTCTCCAAATTGCCCCTCAGTATACCCAGGATGTCTCTTTCAGCAGAGGTAATGAAAAAATAGTGTATGTCGGTACATTAGGCTGGGCCAGACAGGAAGGTGTTATAGAGTCTTCTTACGAACGTTATAATACCCGTTTGAATACGGCCTCCAACCTGACAAACTGGCTTAAATTGTCCTCTAATATAGCCTATATAAACGATGTAAGTAAAGAAAGCGGCGTAAGTCCCGGGGATGCCTATTATAAAGTGCCGAGAGCCCTTCCGTATATGCCGGTTAATTATACTGACGGTACATGGTCATTCCACTCTACACCTACTAATCCGGTGCGGATGACGACAGATGACTACGGATATAAACATACGGAGATGGATAAACTATCCTTATTGATCTCTCCGGAAATCACCTTATTTGATAAAACCCTGACAATAAAAGGGCTGTTGGGATATGAGTCCAGAACTGCCTATATTGACAAATTCTCCAAAACAGTCAAGTATGATGCCTACGAACCGGCAGGACAGGCGGAAAACATTTTAGTGGCCCGAAACGAAAAATCAGATAAATGGACGAGAGACAGAAACCTGACATTAAATGCCGCTATAAATTATGCCAATACTTTTGGAAAGCATGAACTGAATCTTTTATTGGGTAGTTCGCAGGAACAATTCAAACATAATTTCACTACTGCAACCCGGAAAGATTTTCCCAATAATGACTTTACAGTTATCAATCCCGGTGATCCGTCAACTGCAACAGCGGAAGGTAATAAGACTTACAATGCCCTGGTATCAGTTTTCGGAAGAGTGAACTATGTACATAACAATCGTTATCTGCTGGAAGCAAATATACGGCGTGATGGCTCGTCCAAATTCTATACCGGTCACCAATGGGGAACCTTCCCTTCATTCTCCGCAGGATGGAGAATATCGGAAGAGGCCTTTTCCAATCACTTAAAACGAGGGTACAAAACCTCAAGTTGAGGGTATCGTGGGGTAAACTGGGAAATCAGAATATTGACGACTACCTGAGTCTCTCTACCTATGCTTTAGTGACAGACCGTTTTTATATGTTTGATGGAAATACCCAAAGCCTGTTTACAGAGAGTGTAATGGGGAATGATATAATAACATGGGAGACAAGTACGAACCTTGATTTTGGAGTGGATGTTAACATGTTAAATAACCGGTTGGAAATAATATTCGATTGGTGCAACCGTACAACCGATGATATTTTATTAAAACTCGAGGCACCCAGTGTGCTGGGTATAAAACCATCCATATCAAACACAGGAAAAGTAAGGAATCGTGGTTGGGAAATATCAATGAGCTGGCATGACAGGCTTTCCAACGGCTTGAATTATCATGTGGGATTTATGCTGTCGGATGTGAAAAATAAGATATTAGATTTGAAAGGTTATAAATCACCCTCCGGAGATTTGGCTTCCCGGATTGAAGGACAACCCATTGATGCATTGTTTGGCTGGAAAACATTAGGACTGGCCGATACGGAAGAAAAATATGAAAAATACCGGAAAGTAATGGAGACCTATAACCCGAATTTTGCCATGGGAGATGTTATCCTGGTTGACCTCAATAACGATGGAAAAATAGGCTCAGAGGATAAAACAGTAATAGGAAACCAGATTCCACGTTTTACATACAGTATCAATCTGGGATTCGATTATAAAGGATTTGACTTCTTCGCATTATTTCAGGGAGTGGGTAAAGTAAATGGATTTATAGGAAGAGATGTGATAGAACCATTAGGCCTGATGAGTGTATTGAAAGAACACTACACCGATTCATTTGATCCGGCTAATCCGCAAACAGGCAAATGGTTCCCACGTATGACACTGGATTCCCGGTTAAATTATAACAATATGGAACATTGGGTACAGGATGCTTCCTATATACGCCTTAAAAACCTTCAGGTAGGATACTCGTTTAAATTCAATCAATCATTTCCTATCAAAAGAATGAGGGTTTACTTCTCAGGACAAAATTTATTTACTATCACTAATTATAAAATATTTGATCCTGAAAATGCTTTAAATACTATGTCTTTCCCAAATGTGGCGGTTTATAGCTTCGGTACAAATATA
>JAJBTP010000633.1 GCA_020860805.1 Tannerellaceae bacterium
ATTTTCGTACCCTTATTCAAATAGAATGAATTATGGAGTATAGAAAATTAGGCGGTTCCGGATTGCATGTGCCGGCACTTTGTTTTGGAACGGTTACGTTTGGTGGTACAGACGGATTCGAGGCCTGGGGACAAACTCAGGTAGATGAAGCCACCCGTATGGTTAATCTGTGTCTGGATGCAGGCGTGAATTTGTTTGATACGTCAGATGTATATTCGGAAGGGCTTTCGGAAGAAATTCTGGGTAAAGCGGTTAAAAGTGTGCGGAACCAAGTTCTTTTATCCACCAAAACCACTTTTAGCATCCGGCAGAGAAACCGGAATGATATGGGTTCTTCCCGTTTTCACATTATAAATGCCTGTGAAGCCAGTCTGCGCAGATTAAGTACCGATCATATTGATATTTATCATATGCATGGATTTGACGGAAATACGCCTATCGATGAAACACTGCGTGCTCTGGATGATTTGGTTACAAGCGGAAAAGTACGGTATATTGCCTGCTCCAATTTTTCCGGATGGCATTTGATGAAATCATTATCTATCTCTGAAAGATACGGTTGGAACCGGTATGTTGCTCAACAGGTATATTATTCCCTGTTAAACCGGGAATTTGAATGGGAATTAATGCCTTTGGGTATCGACCAGCAGGTGGGTTCTATCATCTGGAGTCCGTTGGCTGCAGGAAGATTAAGTGGTAAATTCCGCCGGGATAATCCACGCCCTTCCGGTACACGGGTAGCACAGGGAGGAAGTCCTATTCCTGATGAAGCTATCAGCGACGAACGTTTATATAACATTATGGATGTTTTGGATGAAATTGCAGAAGAGACCGGACATAGTGTGGCACAATGTGCTCTTAACTGGCTGCTACAACATCCTACCGTAAGTAGTGTAATTATCGGTGCACGTACGGAAGAGCAACTAAAACAAAACCTGAAAGCCATTGAATTTAACCTGACAGAAGAACAGGTAAAAAGGCTGGATGAAGTAAGTAAAACAACTCCTGTTTATCCTTACTGGCATCAGGCACAATTTCCTTATTTGAATTCACAGATACAATTCTAAAAAGAAAAACAGACGGTATTCACGTTTTAGCAGTGAATAACCGTCTGTTCATAAAGGTACACCTTCTACTTACATAGTCAGATCCGGTTCCCAACCTAAATATTTATTCATTACTCCATCCGGGATTCTGCCCCAGATTTGGGTTTAGTATGGTTTGTGTTAAAGGAATCGGATACAGATAACATTTTTCCAGCCACCCCGGATTCGGCTTAACAATGTAAGACAGGCAATTTTTCCAGCGAGACTTCTGTTCTCCATTATATAAGCGGCCTTTCAGAGAATCATTGTTATAATCATCTATATTTGTCACTTTTGCCCCAACCGGTTGTTGAGTCAGATAGTCGCCTTTTTTCCATCTTTTAATATCACTGAAACGAAAACCGGAACCCATCAACTCTACAGTTCTTTCGCGACGTATCTCCCATAAAACAGGATCTACATCACTATCACGATATAAATCAAAATCAGCTCCAATCTGGCTTACGACCATAGCATCTACATTTGCCCGTACTCTTAACGGGTTAATAGTAACATCTGCTACGGCCTGATTAAACCTACCTAATTCCCACATAGCTTCTGCATGATTGACTAATACTTCTCCCATCCGGAATGTAGGACAATCTGTAGCTCCTCTATCACTCAAATTTAAAGAACCATCATAGGAATTATAGTATTTATACATATGATAGCCACAGTTGGTTGAAAATCCATTCTGGGCTACTTCCGTAAAATTAGGAACCTCCACACCATACGTACCTGTATATAAAGGTAGCATTTTTCGTTTGGAGTCTCCCCCGGTAAGTTCATTCATAAGGTCAATATATTCTCTTTCGGCAGGATTAGAGGTGTACCTCCATTCGGAATAATCTCCGTTTGTTTCTACCCGGTAAGGAGGACATATGGTATAATATAGCCGGTGGTCACGGTTCCGGAATTCATCATACATAGTAGCATCTCCATCGTAAAAAGAAGAAGTAGAAACAGGTTTTCCATCTTTACACAAATACATTTCAAGCAATTTTTTAGTTGCTTCATAATCAGTCCATGTAGAACGGTTAGATAGATCATGTCCTTTTCCAGACTCATATTCATATTCACGATAAAGCAAAATACTACTTTGTCCACTTAAACTTAACGAATTAAATACATCATCATAATCAGGTATCAACCCTAAGTTTTGATCGATTAATTTCTGTGAAGCTGCCACACTGGCTTCCAGGTATTTGGTTCCATCTACCCCATCCACACTACCATGGTATTTACGCCAGGTACCTTCAAACAGGCCAAAACGGGAAATAAGAGCTCTTACCACATTTGGATTAATGGTATTTACACCATCTCCTTCCGGTTTAATATTCTGTTCGGCATACAATAAATTATTCAACACATTATCAGCAACCACTTCACGGGAATCACGTTTACCATACAACAGATCACGATCAGTTGTTGAAACCACATGTTCAACCCACTGTAAATCACCAAATACCCGCAACAAGCCAAAATAAACATAGGCTCTGAAAAAATAACCGACCCCTCTCCAATGCGCTTGTTCATCTTCTGTTAACTGAGATTGGGAGGCATCCAGATTATCCAACATAACATTTATTCTACGAATATTTTCATAAGGGTCCTTCCAGGCAGAAGCGCTTATAAGACTGGGAGAAATCCGGTCGTTTGCCCAACTTATCCCTACAGAAGTGCTGGTATCTATAAACAGGTCGCTGACATCTCCGGTAAGAGTAGGATCAGTGCTATAACCGGGTAATATTTTATTATAAAATCCCCAGGCATACATCTTAAAATTTTCGTAGGATGTAAAAACAGTGACTTCTGTTTCCTTATCAATAGGATATCTATCCAGAAAGTCATTATCCAAACAGGCATTTAATCCTGTTAGTAATAGGGTTGTTACTAAATATATGCATATCTTTTTCATACGAATTCAGACTTTATAAAG
>JAJBTP010000473.1 GCA_020860805.1 Tannerellaceae bacterium
GATATACATTGGTTGACTATTTTACATTAGGAATGTATAAAGGAGAAATAATAAAAGTACAAAGCCCGGCAAATAAAACATTAAGGCAACTTTATTCCGATACAGATTCATTGCGTATAGCTCAGGAAGAGATCGAAAGAGAATTGGACACATTTAAAAAATCACTATCTTGGTCCCCGGATTCAGTGAAGGTGAGTAAAAAACAGATAAAAACAGAACAATCGCATACTTCCGGTAATTTATCAAAGCCTGCCCGGAAAGAGGAGAGGCCTGTACCGACCAGAAGTGTAAGAAGACGATAAAAATATGTACTGGACACTTTTTATGACTTTTCTCCGCATAGGCGCATTTACAATTGGTGGAGGATATGCAATGTTACCTTTAATACAAAGGGAAGTGGTAGACCGGGGTTGGATAGCAAAAGATGAATTTATAGATCTGTTTGCTGTTGCACAGTCTTTACCAGGTATTTTTGCAGTTAATATTTCTATTTTTACGGGTTACCGGCTAAAAGGAATTCCGGGTAGTATTGTCTGCGCACTGGGAACAATTCTTCCCTCTTTTCTGATTATTCTGGCAATTGCCTTATTTTTTACACAGTTTCAGGATAACCCCTGGGTTCAAAAAATATTCAAGGGGTTACGTCCGGCTGTAGTGGCTCTTATTGCTGTTCCCTGTATTACTACAGCACGTTCCATTAAACTTTCCGGAAAAACAATCATTATTCCTATTGTTGCAGCTTTATTGATATGGCAGACAATTGTTTCTCCTGTATGGGTTATTATTGTAGCAGCTGCAGGAGGATTAATATATGGTTTATATTTAAAGAAATGAAATTATGATATTCTGGCAATTATTTCTTGTTTATCTTAAAATTGGAATTTTTGGTTTTGGTGGTGGTTATGCTATGCTTACTTTAATTCAGTCTGATGTAGTTGAAAAATATGAATGGATTACTCTACAGGAGTTTACAGATATAGTTGCTATTTCTCAAATGACCCCTGGACCGATAGGTATTAATAGTGCTACATATATTGGTTACAGAGCTGTATATAATGCCGGGTATCCGGAAGGAATCGCAATTTTAGGTTCATGTATGACAACGTTTGCCGTTTGTTTACATTCTTTTCTATTGGTATTGCTTATTTCTTATTATTATTCCCGTTTTAAAAATAATAAGTATGTAGCAGCTGCTTTTATGGGATTACGGCCTGCTACTGTAGGGTTAATTGCAGCAGCAGCTTTATTATTAATGAATCGTGAAAATTTTATTGATTATAAGAGTTTTCTTATTTTTGGAGCTGCTTTCATTCTCACTTGGAAATTTAAAATACATCCTATCCTCATGATTTTTATTGCAGGAATTTCTGGTTTAGTATTATACTGGTAAATAGTTTGGTCGATTAAAAGTAATAATTCGTCGATTGTAAACCTCTCTGTTTCGATACTTGTTGTTTCTCTGTTATCCCTTCCGTAGCTTCGTTGCTACAAAGTTGTGACTAATAAGAGAAAAATGAGACGATATATTCAGTATTTGTTTAGGTTATTCTTTTTATTTCCTGTTTCGCTGATTGCACAGGAAAATGTGACTGTATGGACTCTGCAGGAGTGCCTGGATTATGCATTGATAAATAATATCCAGATCCAAAAAACCAAAGTTAACCAACTCTCCGGTGAGGAAGATGTCAAACTGGCCAAAGCCCAATTATTCCCTTCTTTGAATGCATCCGTAACCCAGGGATTTGTGAATTATCCCTCCCGGGATATAGATAAAAATAATAGTTATAGTGGAAATTATACTGTGAATGCGAACTGGCAGGTTTTTGACGGACTTCGTCGCAAAACTACCATCCAGCAACAGGAAATTCAAAATGATGTCAACTGGTTAAGTATAGAACAAAGTGAAGATGATATACGGATCGCTATTGTACAGGTCTATATGCAGATTTTATATACAATGGAAGCGGTCCGGGTTACAAGTAATACAGTAGAAGTGTCAGAATATCAGGTAGAGCGGGCAGAACAATTACTTCTGGCAGGGGATATTTCCAGAGTCGATTTGGCACAGTTACAAAGTCAGTTAAGTTCAGACAGGTATCAGTTAATAGCTGCACAAACAACACTCGAAAGTTATAAGCTCCAGTTAAAACAATTGTTAGAGTTAGATATATTAGATGATATCGAAATCGTAATGCCAGCTGTAACAGAGGAAGATATTCTGGCTCCTTTACCACCAAAACAGGTTATCTACAGCACAGCTTTAGCTGTAATGCCTTCCATAAAAAGCAGTGAATTAAATGTAGATATTGCGGAGTTAGATATTAAAAAAGCAAAAGCAGCCTATTTACCTTCTATTTCTCTGAATGCAGGATTGGGAACTGGTCATTTAAGTGGTACGGACTATGCTTTTGGGAGCCAGGTCTGGAATAGTTTTAATGAAAGTATCGGACTAACAGTAAGTATTCCCATTTTTAATAACAGAGAAACTAAAACAGCGGTCAATAAAGCCAGGTATGCATTAACAAATAGCCAGTTGGATATGCTGAATGCACAAAAAGAATTATTGCAAACAGTTGAAAATATTTATCTGGATGCAGTTTCTTCACAACACCAGTACATTGCTGCCGAAGAACAAGTGCGGGCTACGGAAGAAAGTTTTGACTTGACTCAACAACAATTCATGCTTGGAATGAAGAATACGTTGGAATTATTAACAGAAAAAAATAATCTGCTATTGGCTCAACAACAGGAATTACAGTCCAAGTATATGGCTCTCATGAGTATTCAGTTATTGAATATTTATCAACGGAAACCTATAAATATCACCTATTGAATGTAGATAATAAAAAGAATAATATATGAAAAGTAAAAAATTACTGATAGGATTGGGCGTTTTATTGCTTGTGGGGATAGCAGTATTTGCATTCAGAAGAAATTCCGGTCCAAAAGGACTCAGGCTGGAAATATCACCTGCTGTACGCAATACAATAACAAATGCCGTGACTGCTACCGGAACGGTAGAA
>JAJBTP010000342.1 GCA_020860805.1 Tannerellaceae bacterium
AAAACTGTCGAGAAAAAAAGAGATTAATTGTAAGAGAATCAAAAGAGAACTGCATCCCCCTAAAAATTATTTTCTTTTTAATAAAGAAAACCGGTTTTTCAGTTACACATTGATAAAGTTAAATCGCTGCACAGTAGCGTCATTCCAGAGGGAGGTAAAAACAGGTTCAAATACTCAATTCTCACAAACTTCATTTAACAAATTGACAATAAACGGTTCTTTATTATCAAATTGTTAGTCTTAAGACACTAAACCACTTCCCGGAAACGTTTATAAAAGAAAAACAGAGAATATGCGAAAAAGCTTTTTATGGATGAGTTTATTTCTTTTTTCTACTCTTTGCAGGATGCCGTCCCTACAGGAACCATACAAAGAACCGGCATTACTATGCATTTCGCACACGGTATAATAGTTATCATAATGCATACGTGAGTTTTGAAAAAGCGTTGAAAGACACGACAGCCACTTTTGAGGAAACAATTCTTAAATGCCGGAAAACCATTGAGCAATATTCATTACGGGAAAAACAAAAAGAACACAATTCATTTATGGTACATTGCTGGTTATTGATGGGAAAAGCCTATTATTATAACAAAGAATACCAGGAGGCCAATCAGGTCTTTTCATACATCCGGGAACATTTCAGGGATAAAGAAAAAATAATGCATGAAAGCTATGTATGGGAAGTCAAAAGCTACCTGGCATCCGGTGATACTCTACAGGCGCTCTTTCTGTCGGAAGCGATCGATATACAACAGCTTAGCCGGAAAAGCCGGAAAGAATTTTCTACCTGTATGGCTTCCTTAAAAGGTTTTATTCAAAAACCAGCTCTTACCGGTGGAAAATATTATTTACCGGGTACTTACCGGCAACAGAATAAAATAGCCTCTTTCACTACCCGCATTCCACAGGGTTTTACAACAGACGCTCCCTGTACCAGACTTCTCTTTATTTACCCGGATGGAATCCAGTCCAATGAACAACGATTATACAGCCTGCTTTCTTTTAACTTTACCTACCTGTATGTAAAGATACTGGAAGTAGAAATCCGGAACATAGAGACCCTTCAGGTAGGTGTTATTTCCGGATTTACAGGACCTGAAGAGATGGAACAATATCTTTCTCTGTTCTATAGTTATACCCCGTTGGATATGCATCCACTATCCGGTATTGTTCCTGTTTCAGACATGAATTATCAATTAATTCGTAACACGACTGATTTTCATAACTATATCATTTTCTATTTATCAGAAGAAATATGTAAATTGCCGGGAAAACACAAATTATATACATGGCCATGAAAAAATACCTGATTCTGTTCCTTACTCTGTGTATGCAGACTATCCTCTATGCTCAATCTGAGTTTGCCATTACAGGAGGACCTTATTTGCAAAGCGTTTCCGAAAATGAAAACTATTGTATGGATGACCAATCTGGATGCAGTTTCATGGGTAGAGATAGCACCAGATGATGACAAACATTTTTATAATACAGAGCGCCCGCAATTTTATGACACAGCTTTTGGAAAAAACAGATGGGTAAAATCCATAAAGTACGGGTTACAGGGCTGGATAAAGGGACTACTTACCGGTATCGTATTTATTCCAAAGAGGTAATGGTGCAATCGGATCATTATATTCAGTATGGAAGAGTCGCTGCCAGTGTGGTATATGGCAGAGAACCCCTCCGGTTTACCACCCCTAATCAGTCCATCAAAGAATTCTCCTTCGCCGTCATTAATGATATTCATGAACGGAGTGATTTACTGGATAGATTACTGGCACCCCTGCTACCACAGAAGCCTGATTTTATCTTTTTCAACGGAGATATGGTAACCGATTTACGTTCGCAGCAACAAATGCTTGATGGTTTTCTGCACCGTTCCGTAGAGATGTTTGCCTCGGAAACTCCTTTCTTTTTTGCCCGGGGGAACCATGAAACACGGGGTACCTTCTCACAGGAGTTTATAAACTATTTCCCTACTCCTACGGGGCAACCTTACTACAGCTTCCGTTGGGGACCTGCTTTCTTTGTCGTACTGGATGGAGGTGAAGACAAACCGGATAGTGATGTAGAATACTTCGGACTGGCTGCCTTCGACCAATACCGTCATGAACAGGCAGCCTGGCTAAAAGAAACACTGGCCAGTGAAGAGTTCAAACAGGCACCGGTTAAAATCGCTGTGATGCATATTCCACCGGTTCGTTCTACCTGGTATGGGCTGACAGAAGTAAAAAAACTCTTTATTCCTTTGTTAAATGATGCAGGCATCGATATTATGTTGAGTGGACACCTGCATCGTCATTTTTATCTGGATGGAAAAGAAGAAGACTGTCATTTTCCTATCCTTATCAATTCCAATGAAGAAGCTCTCTTCATCCGGGTAAATGAAAACCGTATAGGTATTGAAGTTACGGACGATAAAGGAAAACGGATAAAAGAGTTCGTTATAACCCCTTAATATCCGACGGTATTGTAAATTTATCTGTGGGTACAGGTTCATTTTCCCGTATCCGGGCTACCGTATCACTGTATACCGTCATACCCCCTGACGAAGCCTCACTTTTCATCTGAAGTCCTTCCCATATCCAGACTTTAGCATCTACAGTGACACCCATTTCCTCCCTTTTTAACGTATATACTTTACAGGGCTTACCTGCCACCGTCTCTTCGCCGGCTTCTTTTAACTGGTATTTCTGAATGGCTTCCGGAGAGAGGGAAAGGAAATTAATGGGTTCTTCAGGGAGCATGCCGGCTGTACCCTGTTTTTCATCCAGGTCGACCGTTGTCACCCTATCCCCGTCTGTAAGTACCATGATGCGGCGGTCTCCACCCATCAAAGCCGGCAGATTCAATGTAGTATATAGTACTTCTTTATTTCCATAGTCATCAAAATACCATTCTATCTGCATTTTCTGCCCCATGGCACTGGCTTCTCTTTCTATACTGGCAGATTTAATTCCATATCTGGCTTCCTGTGCACCTACCAGGTGAAATAAGCTACAAAACAGAACAGTAATAA
>JAJBTP010000549.1 GCA_020860805.1 Tannerellaceae bacterium
ATATAGTCTGGACTGGTTATTGTTGGGCCAGGGAGATAAATTAAAACAGAGTTATATTATACGAGTACCGACGGATGCGGATGAGGGAAGTGTGAATGAATCATCTTTTGTATATGGTGCCCCGGAAAATAATAAGGCTGAAGACATACAAAGACTGGAAAGAGAGGTTGCCTCTTTAATTGAATCCTGCCATACCCTTGTAAAAACCAATAGCCAGCTGGTTGATATGAATATTAAGCTTCAATCGAACCCTAAATGATTGAAACATTTGTCGGATACCCGAAATTGAAGAATTTTCCGGATGGATTCGATAAAAAAGAGAAATTCGAATGGTTTGTAATAGAAATGTAACATGTATTTCATTCCCCCGAAATATAAATCCGGTTCCTTTGCTGAAATTAATTACATTTGTATTTCTTAAACTCAGAAAGTTATGGTACATATACCACGTATACTCGTTGTGGAAGATGAAGAAGATATCAGCGAAATCCTGAAATTTAATCTGGAAACCGAAGTATATGAAGTGGATACGGCAGCCAGTGCGGAAGAAGCTCTGGAAATGAAACTAACGGATTATCAACTATTGATGCTGGATGTGATGATGGGGGAAATTTCCGGATTTAAAATGGCCAGTATTTTACGCAAAGACCCGGCAACAGCCTCTATCCCGATTATATTCCTGACAGCCAAAGATACCGAAAATGACCAGTTAATCGGGTTTAATCTGGGAGCTGACGATTATATTTCCAAACCTTTTTCGATTCGCCAGGTATTGGCACGTGTGAAAGCTGTACTTCGCCGTACAGCTGAAAAGAAAGCGGATGGAGGAAGCGATATTCTGATTTACGAAACCCTACAGCTGGATTGTAAACGTATAAAAGCAACGGTAGACGGCCAGGAAGTTCCTTTGACTAAAAAAGAATTTGAAATACTGAGACTCTTACTGGATAACAAAGGAAATGTATTCTCACGGGAAGAGATATTAGGACGTATCTGGAAAGATGAAGTATATGTGCTGGATCGTACGATAGATGTGAATATTACTCGTTTGCGTAAAAAGATTGGGCCTTATGGTAAAAATATTGTGACTCGTTTAGGGTTTGGTTATTGTTTTGAATACTAAATATGATACAGACAGATTTATTAGGTAAGAGAAGAATATCCTTCAGCCAGCGCCTGCTTTGGTCGGTATTCATGATCTTCCTGCTTTTTATTACCTGCTTTTTCATCTTTCAATACCAACGTGAGAAAGCATTCGCCGAAGACAAACTGAATAATCTTTTAAGTAATTATAATTACCAGTTATATCGCTATACACAGAACGCCGATGATATCAATGAAGTAGTTAATAATTTTATAGAAGATATCCTACAAAAGGACTTGCGGGTTACTATTATAGATCCTTCCGGAACAGTTCTTTTTGACAACAACCATACTGATGATTCGTTTGATAATCATAATAACCGGGCTGAAGTTGTAAAGGCACGGAATACGGGGCAGGGATTTGCTATCCGTTCTTCTGATACTACAGGGAAGCGCTATTTCTATTCGGCCAGTAATATCGGGAACTTTATTTTCCGTTCGGCACTCCCTTTTGATCCTGAACTGAAAGAGTTGCTGCGGATTGATACCGGCTTTATTTACTTCCTTTCTGTTATGGTGCTGGTTTTTCTTTTTGTTATATCCAGTTTTACCCGCAGTATTGCTAAAACAGTTTCAGAATTAAAGGAGTTTGCATTACATGCCTATAACGGGCAGATGCCGGATAGTGATTATATTTTTCCAAATGATGAATTAGGAGATATATCCAAACATATTGTAAAATTATATCACCGTCAGCGGAAAGCCGCAAAAGAATTGGTACTGGAACGGGAAAAATTAATGAAACATTTCCAGTATTCTAAAGAGGGGTTTGCTATGTTTTCGCCGGAAGGAAAAGAAATCTTATCCAATATCCTCTTCATCCAGTTTTTTAACCTGTTGTCTGAAAATCGTATTCATCAGGCAGGGGATGCTATTGATATTCCCGAAATAGATTCTATTCAACAGTTTTTAAAGAAAAATATATCCAATCCCGGACGGAAAAAGAATGTATTAAGAGAATCACTGACCATTGATAAAAACGGAAAAATATTTCTGGTAGAATGTTTGTTGTTTCTGGATAACAGTTATGAGATTTCTATCCATGATATCTCTTTGCAGGAACAGGAGAGCCGTATGAAACGGCAACTTACCCAGAATGCTGCCCATGAATTAAAAACTCCGGTTAGTAGTATTCAGGGATATCTGGAAACTATTTTATCTAATCCGGAACTGGACCCGGAGAAACGGGATGCCTTTCTGGAGCGCTGTTACGCACAAAGTTCCCGGTTAACACATCTGTTGCGTGATATCTCTGTTCTGAACAGATTGGATGAAGCGTCCGGTATGTTTGACCTATCGGAAGTGAGTTTGCCTCAGTTATTACAGGAAATTGAACATGAAGCGTCCAAACGGATGCAGGAAAAAATATTACATCGGAAGTTATTTTACCGGGTAACCCGGTTATTTACGGAAATTATTCTTTGCTCTATTCCGTATTTCAGAATCTGTATGATAATGCGATTGCATATGGAGGAGAGAATATTCGTATTACAGTAAACTGCTATAAAGAAGATCCCGGTTACTATTACTTTAGTTTCTCTGACACAGGGATAGGTATTTCCGAGGAACATATAAACCGTATATTTGAACGGTTTTACCGGTTAGATAAAGGCCGTAGCCGGAAAGCAGGCGGAACCGGACTGGGGCTATCTATTGTAAAACATGGGGTTAGTTTTCATAAGGGACAGATTTCGGCTAAAAGCACTCCCGGTAAAGGATTAACATTCTATTTTACACTTAAAAAGAAAATTTAAAGAACACATGAAATAAGTTATAGATTTGGTGAAAAATATTTACATTCGCTGCCATATCTATAACTTAATCTGTGTTTTTAATGAAAAAATTATTCATTTCTTTAGGCTTATGCGGGGC
>JAJBTP010000392.1 GCA_020860805.1 Tannerellaceae bacterium
ATTAAGAGATGAGAAAAGTTATTTTTCTGTTTACAGGTATACTATTGGGATTCGTAATGAATGCCCAACAGTTAAGTTTTCATGATTATACCGTGAAAGGTATTGATGGGAAGGATTTTCCTCTTTCTCAATTGAAAGGGAAAAAAGTTTTAGTAGTAAATGTTGCTTCTAAATGTGGTTTAACTCCTCAATATGAGCAGTTACAGGCATTATATGAGAAATACGGAGGAGATGATTTTACTATTATTGGTTTTCCGGCTAATAATTTTCGTGAACAGGAACCCGGAACAAACGATGAAATAGCAGAATTCTGTAAATTGAATTATGGTGTAACCTTCCCATTAATGGAGAAAATATCAGTGAAAGGACAAGATATGGCACCTGTTTACCAATGGCTGACACAAAAAGAATTAAACGGACAACAGGATGCAGAAGTAACCTGGAACTTTCAGAAATTCATGATTGATGAAAACGGAAACTGGGTGGGAACTATAGAACCCCGTACCAACCCGAATACTGTAGAAATCATTCAGTGGATAGAAAGTAAATAGTAAAAGTTTACTATAATCCGTTTAATATTTAATCAGTAATTGCTCAATCAGCGTCCGGTGTTCACTGGGAGTATTGCCTTTTTTCTTTTTAAAAGTACGGATGAAATTGGATAAATTATTAAATCCACAGGCGTAGCATATCTCTGCTATTGAGTGAGTTGTCTCGGTCAATAGCTGGCAGGCATGTGCAATCCGGATATTCGTCAGATAATCAATAAACGATGTGTTGGTTTTCTTTTTAAAGAAGTGGCTGAATGCTGATTCCGATATGTTTACCAAAGCAGCTACTTCACCTAATTTGATAGGTTCTTCATAGTTTTTCTCGATGTATTCGCATACTTTGGTAATTCGGCGGCTTTTAGAAGTTCGAACTACGGCCTGTGAATCATATTGGTTGCTGATTAATACTCTGCGATCGGCTATAGAAAGCGAATGAAGAATAGACAAAAACTCCAATACCGTTTGAAACCCCTGCATTTTAGTAAGTTTTAAAATCTTTTCTTTTATTTCCAATTGTGTTTTTTCAGAAAAGACTAATCCCCGTTGGGCTTCCAGCATCAGCGTTTTAATAGAATTAAACAAGCGTTTTTCCAGGATAGGAAAATCCAGTAGTTTATCTGAAAATTGAATGGTAACCACATGGTTGTTTTCTACAATTTCACCGAACCATGCATGAGGAACATTCGGGCCAATCATAACTAAATCCAGTGTGGAAAAATCTTCAACAGAATCACCGACAATCCGTTTTCCATAGGTATCCATTACCAGATTGATTTCAAAATCCGAATGATGATGTACAGGGTAGTCAAACTTTGCTGACGGATGGTTTAATACAATGAATAAATCGTCTGCAGATAAAGGTGTAATCTCTTTTTGAATCTCTTTCATGGTCTTCATTTTTATTTATCAAATATAAAGACTATTCGGATAAGTATAAACACTTGTTCAAAATAGTATAACTGTTCAGTGAAAAAATACAATGATCCTATAAGTATTCCTTTTTACTTTGCAACATCAACATAAAAGTTAACCTCATGGAAACATTTTCTATTAGTTTTATTGACATTTCTATTTTAGTTGTTTATATCCTTTTTATTGTTTGGTATGGATTGAGGAACGGTAACAGTTCAGATTCACAATCCTATTTTTTAGCCGGCCGTTCTATGCCCTGGTGGATTGTAGGACTTTCATTATTTGCAGCCAGTATTTCAAGTACGACCCTGATCGGACAATCGGGAGATGCTTACCATACAGGCCTGGCTGTTTTTAATTATAATCTGACCGGAGTAGTAGTGATGGTTTTCTTTGCAATTTTTCTTTTGCCTCTTTATATACGTTCAAAAGTATTTACTATTCCGGAATTTCTTGAAAAACGTTTTGATAAGCGGTCACGGTTTTATTTTTCTGCTATTTGTATTATAGGGAATATTTTTCTGGATGCGGCCGGAGCCTTGTATGCATCAGCTCTTATTATTAAATTAATCTATCCGGAAGCTGATTTGCAGATTATTATTCTGGTGTTTGCAGCTATTTCCGCGTCTTATACTATACCCGGTGGGTTATCCTCGGTTATAAAAACAGAGTTAATTCAGGCAGTTATCCTGATTTTAGGTTCAATTATTCTGACAGTAGCCTGCTTTATGAAAGGAGGAGATTATTTTGTTGAACTATTCCGTAATCATGATATTCTGACAAGTCTGATTCGTCCGATAGACGATCCGGCAACCCCCTGGCTGGGATTAATAGTCGGTATGCCGGTGTTGGGACTTTATTTCTGGGCTAATAACCAAACACTGGTACAACGGGTATTAAGTTCCAAAAGTGTGGATGAAGGGCGTAAAGGTATTATGTTGAACGGATTACTTACATTAAGTACGTTGTTTATTATTGCTATTCCCGGTTTAATTGCACGTGGATTGTTTCCTGGTCTTGAGAGCCTTGATATGGTTTATCCGATGATGGTAATCAATCTGTTACCAGTGGGATTACTGGCAATTATTCTGGCAGCGTTATTGTCGGCATTAGTTTCTACATTGAGTGCTATCCTGAACTCAACCTCTACATTAGTAACAATAGATTTTTATGCTCAGCTAAAGCCAGGTACAGATTCAAAAAAGCTTGTAGTTATCGGTAAAATAACAGCATGTGTCGTTGTAGTCATTGCAGCTTTATGGGCCCCTCAGATAGGTAAATTTGGTTCACTGTTGAAATATTATCAGGAGATGCTTTCCTATATTGCTCCTCCTATTGTAGCAGCTTTCCTGATGGGGATATTCAATAAAAGGGTGAATGGTCACGGAGCCTTTGCCGGATTGATTACCGGACTGATATTTGCTATAGGCTTAATATTCTTCAGAGAGATGATTTTTGTAGATTTACATTTTCTCTTAATTGTTCCTTTCCTTTTTTTAATTAGTATGTTAATCATATATATAGTAAGTCAGATTACTGCGAAACCAACGG
>JAJBTP010000323.1 GCA_020860805.1 Tannerellaceae bacterium
CAAACAGAAAAACGGAATAAATCACACTTTACCTTTGTGGTTTTTAAATATGCAATTAAGCGACATGAAGTAAAAAATCATTTATTATATTACTTTTTATTTTCCTTCCTTCTTAATTTTCCAAGCCGGATTGTACATTTGTCATTTATGTAGGGGGCCTCATCCAGGTTTATCTTAGATCGGAGGTAATTGTAGGTGATCCCCAGCTGCTCCGAAGAGAACTTATCATAGATAGCCGCCTGAGATCCGAAATAAAAATGTTTTTCTCCTTTCACTGGATCAATGAGTTCTATATGGTATACCTTGCTTTCTTGTTTCATATAATTTATTTTCTACAAATATAATACTTTACCAATCAAATATTGAGAGTTGCTCTGGTCCACTCTTTTTATTTTTATTTGATAGGTCTTTCTTTTTAGCGACAATAAGAGGTTTTTGTTCCTCTGCTTTAGATACCTGGTTCTTTTTTTCCCGAGCCTCAATGTTGGATTGGAATGTATTTATATGCATCTGCCACAATAGGGAGTCATCTTTGTGGGTAATCTCTTTAAAGATAGGCAAGTTCATTCCTCCAATATTTTGCCATCCGACACGCCAGGAACGATAGTATTCCATCCGGAGAGAGTCCATGAGTGCAATCTCCCCTTGCATGGTATTCATTAGCATGTTCAATACGGCCATTTTGCAACATGTGATATCATTATCACAACCAAAAAACCAAGCCTTCCTGTTTATCTTTGCACCAGAGAGTAAAAATCTACCACTACCGCAGGCAGGGTCTAATAGTGTTTCGTCATCTTTTAGGTTACCACATATTTTTTGAGTAATCATGTCAGTAAGACTTTCCGGAGTGAAAAATTGCCCGTTCCTGCCATGGCTGATTAGCTCCATAAATAAATCACCCAGAGCATCATGAAAACCACCATGAATCGTAGCTGCTTTAGTAAGTAGGTCAAACATTTCATGGAGTTTCGGATAAAGATTCTCATACTTCTTTTCAAAATAGGAAAAGTCTCTTACTGGATTTCTCCAATTCATCCAACTTATGGAGTAATCTAAGAAATCATTGAAAGTCTCAGCATAATTATACCGGTAGACGAAACATTCAAAGGCTTTGGCAAAGTCTTTTTCCGATTGCTTCGCTACGGCTGCTGTGATTGGTTTTGTTTTGACCTTTTCCTTTATTTCTTGTACTTTTCTTTCCAGATATGATTGTGTCAGAAGTACTTTAAACATCATTACTTCATCCCACACCTTCTCAATGGTGTGGGAGTGATCTGCATTTGTCATAATTGTGTTGCGTTATAAATCTACTTATTCTCTTTATACTTCTTTTTTAAGAAGTTCTTCGATTTGACTATCAGTTAGTTTGAATCGTTCTTTGGTTTGTTCTTTATTCCAATAACTTACACATCCGTGTTTAGTATCTTTGAACTGTAGTAACCCATAACTATCCATACCAATAAAGAAGTAATAACATTTGGTTCCACCCTCCGCAATATGAGTAAAACGCTTCGTTTCTTCTCCCTTGTTAACGCACATTTGTTTGTAATAGTCCCAAACAGAGTGTGAGTTGTTTCCATCATCCGTTATACAAACACAAACTGTATGACCGTGCAAATCTTCGTTTTCACAATCAACGGCAACAGCATCCCAGTGAGCGCGTTCCTGTTCGTCGATATAGGGCGGTTCATAAACTTTTATGGCTCCCTTTTTTTAGAAGCTTATTGAAGTCTTTTTGGGAATCCTTTTGTTTGGTCTCAGCACGATATTTTAAACGTTTGCCGTTTATCTCGATGTAATAATAATTTCCGTTCTCATCGTAATCAGCAGCCCGGCTTATCTCTGTATCTATGGAAGTGATAACCGTTTTTTCAGAGTCATTCATTTTAAGTTTCATATCTCACAATTTTATTTATTATTTCAGTTTACTTCCAATGTTAGATTTGCTCTTTTTTCAATCCCAGCGGATCAATAATTTTATTTTGATATTCCTCATATTCTTTTTCGAATTGGGAAATGCGAACGGAGGAATCCTCTAACAGCTTAATGACATTTTGAATTAAAACTGGGTTGTCTAAAAACTTACCAAGGCCTACATAGAAATAAGCCCGGTCTCCATATTGGTTGCCTTTCTCTATATTAGAATCTCCACAGCTACAGATATTCACGGAGTAAGTCAAAGACGAACTTTTATTGCTATTCCATTTCTCATCTGTGCGGACTGGGATATCCTGGCCAAAGAGGTATTCTCTTTTCTCCGGTGTTGATTTGTCCTTATCGATAACAGAAAAGGTTACTGTGTTCTTATGGAAACAGGATACTCCCCAATTCTCTCCTAATACAAGCTGGATGTAATGTTCAAAAGTTTGTGTGACTTCTTTTTCATAAGAAATCCATTCTTCCCTTTTAATTGATAAGCCGAACTCATTTAATTCTTTCCGGCGTTTGCCCTCCTCAGTTTGGTAATACTCGTCAGTCTTACGTTTGATTTCCACCTGGTGTTTGGTAGGTTCAATTAACTCATTCAACCTTTCGAGTTGTAACCTCAGGTCGTCTTTGGTATACTTCCGTGTATCTTCATTGATCTGTCTTTGTACATGCTCGTTGGTAATCTCTACGGTGGGTTCACCTTTGATTTCTTTTAATAGGTTCCTCACCTTGTAAATTTCTGTAGCTAAATCAATTTTCGTTGTCATAATCCTATTGCGTTAAAATGTTATCAATCTATATCGTATACTTCTTGTTGTGTGAAAGGATACCTGTTATCTTTCATAGAAAGCAATGATTGGGCGATTTGTGATTGAATATTTGTGGGTAAAGAGGCGAGTGTGTATTCATTTCCGAATGAATCGGCTATTTTCCACGAACGTCCTCTTTTGTATACATTCTTTAGTTCAGTTTCTCCAACCATGGAACTACATCCTACTCTTACCGGAATTGACAGACTTACCGGATTTGAAAGGTGAACATTTACAATCTGATGTTTTAAATCGCTAAGCATAATAT
>JAJBTP010000354.1 GCA_020860805.1 Tannerellaceae bacterium
GCATTAAATGCGCTGAAACGTTACGGCAGACATAAAAAAGAACAGGCAGACCTGAGATTAAAAATGATAGAGGAATATCCGGAGTCAGGAAATCCGGAAAAAGAAGAATTCTAGAATGATCTGAAATTTGAATTTGAATATAGCCTGTAAGGTTTTTTGTTTGAAATAAATAAGTTAAATTTGCGTTTCGTGCGAGTTACTGCTTGAATGGACATTAAGCTATATACCGATCTGGAAGCTTCTTTTAATGAGTATCTGACACAGAAAAAGCTTCGCAAGACCGAGGAAAGATATACTATTCTTAAACAGATATGTTGTTTTCCAGGGCATTTTGATATACTTTTATTACACGATGAACTGGAAAAAAACAATTACCATGTAAGCAAAGCAACTCTTTATAATACGCTGGAAGTATTTATAGATGCCGGATTGATTGTTCGCCACCAAATTAATAGCCAATCATTTCAGTATGAATTACGCCAGATGGCTGAAAATCATATTCATCTGGTATGTAGTCGGTGTGGGTCTGTCCGGGAAATGAAAAATACGGTTCTCAAGGCTGATGTAAACAGACTAAAGACTAACCGTTTTGTAAAAGAATACTTCTCACTGTATGTATATGGCGTCTGTAGTAAATGCAGATATTGTAGAAAAAAGAAATAGAAGAAAATATTAATAAGCCTATTTATATATAATAGAAAATGAAAGTAGATGTATTATTAGGACTACAATGGGGTGACGAAGGCAAAGGCAAAATTGTTGACGTATTAACACCTAAATATGATGTAATCACACGTTTTCAGGGAGGACCTAACGCTGGACATACCCTGGAGTTTAATGGTGAAAAATATATTCTCCGCTCTATCCCTTCGGGAATTTTCCAGGGTGGGAAAGTTAATATAATTGGGAATGGGGTTGTATTAGACCCATTATTATTCAAACAGGAAGCTGAAGCATTGGCTAAAAGTGGACATGACCTGACTGAACGGCTTCATATTTCTAAAAAAGCACATTTAATTATGCCTACCCACCGGATACTGGATGCGGCCTACGAAGCAGCAAAAGGTAGCGGTAAAATCGGAACAACCGGAAAAGGGATTGGTCCGACTTATACAGATAAAATCAGCCGGAATGGAATTCGTGTCGGTGATATTCTTCATAATTTCGATGAAAAATATGCAACAGCTAAAGCCCGCCATGAAAGTATTCTGAAATCACTCAATTATACCTATGATATTACAGAACTGGAAGCTGAATGGTTGCAGGCACTGGAATTTCTGAAACAATTCAACCTTATTGATAGCGAGCATGTTATTAATGAGTATCTGAAAGAGGAAAAATCTGTATTGGCAGAAGGAGCACAAGGTACTTTACTGGATATCGATTTCGGTTCTTATCCCTTCGTAACTTCTTCAAATACAATCTGTGCAGGTTGTTGTACCGGATTAGGGGTTTCTCCGCGTACTATCGGAGATGTGCTTGGTATTTTTAAAGCATACTGTACACGTGTAGGTAGCGGACCATTCCCTACCGAGTTATTCGATGAAACCGGTGATAAACTTTGTGAACTCGGACATGAGTTTGGATCCGTAACAGGACGTAAACGTCGTTGTGGATGGATAGACCTGGTTGCTTTAAAATATGCTGTAATGATTAACGGAGTTACACAGCTTATTATGATGAAAAGTGACGTACTGGATGGTTTTGATACTATCAAAGCATGTGTAACCTATAATCTGAACGGAGAAGAAGTTACCCGGTTCCCATACGAACTCGATGAAACGGTTAAACCTGTATATGTAGAATTACCAGGTTGGAAAACGGATATGACTAAAATGACAAATGAAAATGAATTCCCGGAAGAGTTCAACGCCTATTTGTCATTCATTGAAGAAGAGTTGGGAGTACCTATCAAAATCGTATCGGTAGGACCAGATCGCGACCAAACAATTGTTAGATATACAGAAGAAGGATAAAAACTGACATATAGTTAGAACTGACCTATAAAATGGCAGAAGAAAAGACCTCTACGGATACCTTCTTCTGTCATTTGTATGTTTGGCAGATTTTTTGTTTGATATTTACTGGATTATAAATAAAGAAATTATGGAAGTGCAATTGTATTGGATGATATTTATTGGCGTTGCAGCCTTAAGCTGGTTAGTTTCCTGCCGCTTAAAAAGCAAATTTGAGAAGTATTCAAAAATTCCGATGCCAAACGGCATGACTGGGAAAGATGTAGCAGAGAAAATGTTACGTGATAATGGGATTACCGATGTAAAGGTTGTATCTACACGGGGATATTTGACAGATAATTACAATCCAACAAATAAAACTATAAACCTGAGTGAAGCAGTATATGCTACCAATAGCGTTGCAGCAGCAGCCGTTGCAGCTCATGAGTGCGGACATGCAGTTCAACATGCGACAGCCTATGCACCTCTGAAAATGCGTTCAGCCCTTGTTCCGGTAGTAAGTTTTTCCTCCAGAATTATGACCTGGATTATTTTAGGCGGACTTCTTACTATTCATATTTTTCCGGGTTTATTATTATTCGGAATTCTTCTGTTTGCTACTACTACTCTGTTTAGTTTTATTACGTTACCGGTAGAAATTAATGCCAGTCAACGGGCCTTAGCCTGGCTAAACCGTGCAGGTATCACTAATTCCTATACCCATGATAAAGCGGCAGATGCATTACGATCAGCAGCCTATACGTATGTAGTAGCCGCTCTTGGTTCACTGGCTACATTAGCTTATTATGTAATGATATATCTAACTGGCCGGAATAGGAACTAATCAGACTAATATTTATAAAAAGCAACAAGAAAAGCATGTTATACAACATCCTTATTGTTAATTAATCATAATCAGATTGATTTTATTTCTAAAAACAATGTTATATAACATAAAAACAGCTTATATTTGTAGTGTGTTTTTCGTGGTATTAGATTTTAAGGTTAGTAATGAAGATTGGTTGTTCGGGAGAACAGCCTTTTCTTTTTTT
>JAJBTP010000207.1 GCA_020860805.1 Tannerellaceae bacterium
AATATATCTTATATGGAATATGGATTCGTAAGAGTTGCAGCAGCCAAACCTTTGGTACAGGTGGCTGATTGTGGGTATAACATCAGCCGGATTGAAGGATTGATGCGCCAGGCCTCAGAGCAGGAAGTTCAGATAATCGCTTTTCCGGAGATGGCCATAACAGCCTATACCTGTATGGATTTGTTTTTTCAGCAGACCTTACTACAGGAAGCTGAAAAAGCTTTACTGGAACTGGTAGACCGTACGGCTGATCTGGAACTGTTGACAATTGTGGGCATGCCTTTGGTTGCAGAAAACCGGTTATTTAACACCGCAGTAGTTTTCCAGCAGGGCCGGATATTAGGAGTCGTTCCTAAAACTTACTTATCCAATTATAAAGAATTTCAGGAAGAACGCTGGTTTACTTCTTCAACCGGATTAATAGAGAAAACCATCACTATCGGGGGAATAGAGTATCCACTGAATAACCATATCACTTTCGTATCCGGAGAAGTATCTGTTGGGATTGAAATTTGCGAAGACTTATGGGTTCCGGTTCCTCCCAGTTGCCAGCTGGCGATGGAAGGTGCCAACATTATTTTTAATATCTCAGCCAGTAACGAACTGATTGGCAAACACAAATATGTGCTTGATTTGGTTAGCCAGCAGTCTGCCCGTTGTCTTGCCGGCTATATTTATACGTCAGCCGGATTCGGTGAATCCAGCACAGATTTGGTTTTTGCCGGCCGGGGGATTATTGCCGAAAACGGTAGTATATTACAGGATGCACCCCGTTTTTCATTCAAGGAACAACTTACCATCGGCGAAATTGATATCACAGCTTTACAAAATGACCGGTTAGTAAACGTAGGCTTTATGCACGGGGTCTCTTTCCTGGTACCGGAAGAACGGAAGAAAATAGCCTTCGCTTTACCCAACTATTCCGGAAACACTTATCTTACCAGAAAAGTAGACCCACATCCTTTCGTCCCCTCCGGAGAAGCTTTACGTGAGCACTGTGAGGAAATTTATAATATACAAATTGCCGGATTAGCCAAACGTTTACTACATACCCGTACGCAGACGGCTGTTATCGGTATCTCCGGAGGATTGGATTCAACCCTTGCCCTATTGATTACCGTTAAGACGTTTGACGCACTTAATATCCCCCGTGACCATGTACTGGGCATTACTATGCCGGGATTCGGGACAACCGGACGTACCTATAACAATTCTATCAAACTCATGCAGGCCCTGGGCATTTCCTACAGAGAAATATCCATCGTAAAAGCCTGTTTACAACACTTTGAGGATATTGGACAGGATCCGGATGTACATGATGTTACTTTTGAAAACAGCCAGGCACGGGAACGTACACAGATACTTATGGATGTGGCCAATAAAGAAAACGGTATGGTAATAGGCACCGGCGATTTATCAGAACTGGCTTTAGGGTGGGCTACTTATAACGGGGATCATATGTCAATGTATGGCGTGAATGGCAGTGTTCCTAAAACACTGGTTAAATACCTGGTTACCTGGATTGCTACCAACGAAATGGAGGAACAAACCCGTGAGGTTTTACTGGATATTGTAGATACTCCTATCAGTCCGGAACTCATACCTGCGGATGAAAACGGGGATATCTCCCAGATTACAGAGGATTTGGTAGGACCTTATGAGTTACACGACTTTTTCCTGTATCATTTCCTGCGCTTCGGGGCACGTCCTTCCAAAATCTATTTCCTGGCACAACATGCTTTCAAAGGATTGTATGAGAAAGAGACTATCAAAAAATGGTTATATACTTTCTTCAGACGCTTTTTCTCCCAGCAGTTCAAAAGAAGCTGCCTGCCCGATGGTCCGAAGGTAGGTTCTATCAGCCTCTCTCCCCGTGGAGATTTCCGCATGCCCAGCGACGCAAATGCTACGTTGTGGCTTCAGGAGATTGAGAAGCTATAAATATACCCTATTTATGGTATTTCGGGAAAATCTTTTACCCTCTATCTTTGTTGTATCAAAAATAGAGTAACTAATTATCATAAAAAAATACAGATATGGCAAAGATTGCAAAAAAACTAACAGACTTAGTAGGTAATACACCTCTTTTGGAACTGTCAAATTACAATGCAAGCAAAGGACTTAAAGCACGCATTATCGGTAAAATAGAGTATTTCAATCCGGCCGGCAGTGTGAAAGACCGTATTGCTCTATCCATGATTGAAGATGCGGAAGCCAAAGGTATTTTAAAACCGGGTGCTACCATTATCGAACCTACCAGTGGAAATACGGGGATTGGTCTTGCTTTTGTTTCTGCTTCCAAAGGATATAAACTTATCCTGACTATGCCGGAAACGATGAGTCTGGAGAGACGCAATCTGTTAAAAGCCTTAGGAGCCCAATTGGTGCTGACACCAGGTGCTGAAGGAATGAAAGGTGCGATTGGAAAAGCACAGGCTTTAAAAGAAGAAACACCGGGTGCTATTATTCTGCAACAATTCGAAAACCCGGCTAATCCGGCTGTTCACAAACGGACTACTGCACAGGAAATCCTTCGTGACACGGATGGCAAAGTCGATATCTTTGTTGCCGGTGTTGGTACCGGAGGTACAGTAAGCGGAGTAGGTGAAGTTTTAAAGGCTGAAGTTCCGGGAGTAAAAATCGTAGCAGTAGAGCCTGCTGATTCACCTGTTCTTTCAGGAGGTAACCCGGGTCCGCACAAAATCCAGGGTATTGGTGCCGGATTCATTCCTAAAACCTATAACAACCATGTGGTAGATGAAATTATTCAGGTGGCTAACGATGATGCCATCCGTACCAGCCGCGAATTAGCGAGCAAAGAAGGTTTGCTGGTAAGTATTTCTTCAGGAGCCGCTGTATATGCTGCTACTCAACTGGCAGCCCTTCCGGAAAATGAAGGTAAAACAATTGTTGTGATTTTACCGGATACAGGGGAACGATATCTATCTACCGTTTTATACGCATTTGAAGAATATCCGTTATAAAATTAATATAACCTCTATAAGC
>JAJBTP010000099.1 GCA_020860805.1 Tannerellaceae bacterium
CAAATCTGCTGCTAATGCATCTATTTCTATCATATCTACCTTGGTTTGCTGATTATAAAAAAGCCAGATTCTTTTTATGTTCACAAACTTAGAGAATATATTTCATAATTTGAGTACTTTTGTAAATCGAAATATTTTATAGTAAAAAAGAATGATTTACCATATTCAAGCCCCACAGAAGTCAGTCAGGGTATCTATTCAGTTACCGGCATCCAAAAGTATCAGCAACAGGGTTTTAATTCTTAACGCATTGAGTTATAGTCCATATGAGATTTTAAATCTCTCTGAAAGTGATGATACACAGGTAATGACCCAAGCGCTTCATTCCAACGGAAGAGATTTCAATATCGGCGCTGCCGGAACTTCCATGCGATTCCTGACAGCCTACCTTTCCAAAATCGTAGGGGAATGGACCATTACCGGAACTGAACGGATGAAAAACCGTCCCATTAAATTGCTGGTAGATGCATTAAATAGTGTAGGAGCCCGTATTGAATATATTGAAAAAGAAGGATATCCTCCTTTACGTATCTTTGGGAGTGCTTTACAGGGAGGGGAGATTGCCCTTTCCGGAGGGGTTAGTTCCCAATATATATCTGCTCTGTTAATGATTGCCCCTTATATGAAAAAAGGGCTTACCCTGAAACTGGAAGGCGATATTATTTCCCGTCCGTACATTCATCTGACACTCTCTCTGATGAAACAGTTCGGAGTCTCTTCGGAATGGAAGGAACAAATAATTACTATTCCTGCACAGGAATATATACCCATACCTTTCACGGTAGAGTCCGACTGGAGTGCTGCATCCTACTGGTATGCAATTGCAGCACTCAGTAAAGAGCCGGCTATCGAATTAAAAGGACTCTTTAAAAACAGCGGACAGGGCGATTCTGCCTGTGCCACTCTGTTCAAACAATTAGGTGTCAGTACCCAATACAAGCAAAACAAGGTTATCTTACAAAAGAATGGAAATATCTGTAAAAAGCTGGTGTACGATTTTGTCGACCAGCCGGACCTGGCTCAGACATTTGCGGTAGTATGTACCTGTATGAATATCCCGTTCCGCTTTACAGGTCTTCAAACTCTTAAAATTAAAGAGACAGACCGTATTGAAGCTTTAAAAACAGAACTTCGTAAACTGGGATATATACTAACAGATAGCAAGGATAGCATCCTGGAATGGAATGGTGAAAGATGCGAACCGGAAGCCGACCCGGTAATCCGGACATACGAAGACCACCGCATGGCTATGGCTTTTGCACCTGCAGCTCTGGTAATACCCGAAGGACTAAAAATAGCTGATCCGAAAGTAGTAACCAAGAGTTATCCCCGTTTCTGGGAAGACCTCCAGGCCGGAGGATTTACCATTCATAAATAATGGATAAAACACAATCCGTATGTGGTATATCGTTATAGGGATTATCAGTATAGGGATAGTAGCTGCCATACTGGGCTACTTCCGGAACCGCCGTTTACAAAAGATGGTGGAACGGGGCGAACTCGACGTTATCCCTGAACCCAAAGAACTGGAAGAAGAATGCTGCGGAGCCCATGAAGTGTGTGAAAAAGATAGTCTGCTGGCTGCTGTCAGCAAACAGATAGAATATTACGACGATGAAGAACTGGATCGTTTCCGGGGTACTCCGGGAGATGCCTATACAGAAGAAGGGGTCAACGAATTCCGGGAAATTCTATATACCTTACTGGATACAGATGTTGCCGGATGGTTACGGAGCCTGCAGCTCAGAGAAATTGAGCTTCCGGACGATTTGAAAGACGAAGCGTTTCTCATTGTTGGAGAAAGACGCATACATACCTAAAAAGATGGCTGAATTAGTACAATATACATTTTTCCAATATGCAATAATAGGTAGTTTGCTGACTGCCATTGCCTGTGG
This sequence comes from Tannerellaceae bacterium, assembly GCA_020860805.1. Lineage (GTDB taxonomy): Bacteria > Bacteroidota > Bacteroidia > Bacteroidales > Tannerellaceae > UBA4116. Next base: position 1,899 of record JAJBTP010000099.1, read on the forward strand.
TATTGTGGGCACTTACATTGTGGCCCGCCGTTTTGTTTTTATCTGCGGGGGTATCACCCATGCCTCTTTTGGTGGATTAGGCCTGGGATTTTATTTAGGAGTCAATCCTATTCTTACCGCTATGATTTTCTCTGTTCTATCAGCGTTAGGAGTTGAATGGGCCAGTAAATCCCATAACATCCGGGAAGATTCTGCCATTGCCGGATTCTGGTCGTTAGGAATGGCATTAGGGGTTATTTTTATTTTCCTTACCCCCGGATATGCTCCCAATCTATCTGCTTATCTTTTTGGGAATATCCTGATGGTTTCCCAACAGGATATTATTCTAATTGCCATCTTAACCGGTATCCTAATTCTGCTCTTTACACTTTTCATGCAGGAGATTGTTTACACAGCGTTTGACAGAGAATTTGCTGTAACTCAGGGATTACCTGTTAAATGGATTGAGTTCGGGATGATGATACTGATTGCTGCCACCATTGTTCTTTCGATTCGTTTGGTAGGAATTATGTTATTAATGAGCCTGCTGACTTTACCTCAAATCACCGTGAACCTTTTTACCTCTCATTTCAAAACCATTATTTTAGGTAGTATAGGAATTGGTTTTTTAGGTTGTCTCTCCGGTTTATATATCTCTTATCATCTTAATGTACCCACTGGGGCCTGTATCATTCTGATTCTGGTCACCCTCTTCTTACTGGCAAAAGCCTACCTTTATTTTTCCGGAAAGAAAAGAAAAATATAAAAACAAAATGTAAGCAGGATAATTCTTAAAGTAACTTTGTGCATTATTTTAAGCGTTTTATCTTACCCACAAAAAGAGCAAATTATCTCTTCCAGAGAAAAAATGCTTTCTTATTTAACAAATAAAATCCCTCCTCCATAGATTTTAACCAAACATATAAGCATCAACCCCGAATTTGATGCTTACCTTTTTCCTGTTTGATGCTTATCAATAAACCCGTCTTATGCTTATGAGGCCGGAATAGGAATCAGCTTTTGGACAAAATCCGGTCGTTTTCGGAACATAAAAGAGAATGAATGAAGCGAATTATACTACGAAGATCTCCCAAACCCAACTAACAAACTGTCGAGAAAAAAAGA
>JAJBTP010000037.1 GCA_020860805.1 Tannerellaceae bacterium
TCCCTCCAGAAGCTATCAACCTGAACTCACGGTCAACTCACCTTTATTGCGAATGTACCCGCCGTACAGACTTAATCCGTCATAATAAATTCACAACTTCCGGTTATCTCTGGCAATGGAAAGGCGGCGTGCAGGACGGACGGGCTGTAGATAATAAATATAATATCTACCCCATTCCGGCAACCGACCTGACAGCGAACACCAATTTATATAACGAAAACTATTAATGTATAAACTATAAATAAATGTTTAGTATGAATACAAAAAATAAAATCCATGCATTCTGCTGGCTGTTTATGGTATTATTGCTGATGAATAGCTGTGAAAATGATGGAGACACGATATATCTTTCCACACCTGCATCCAACGAACTGTTAGCTTCGGAAAAACAGGTAGAGCTGACTTTCGAAACCAGGGAACAGATTGCTTTATCCTTTGCATGGACTAAAACAACGCTCCATATCAGTGATCCGGATATGTATGCTCCGGATGTGTTAATAACTACCCTGGAAGCTTCTCTTTCGGAGGATTTCTCTTCTACTGTAGTAGAAACAGGCACTACCGGGCTTTCCAAATCTTTTACAGGAGGTGAACTAAATACGGTAGCCCGTAATGTAGGTATCGAACCGGAAACCGAAAAGGAAGTTTATTTCCGTCTGGGTTTAAAGACCGGTACTAATATGGAACCGGTTTATAGCAATACCGTATCTGTTACTATTAAGTCATATCGCATTGATATGCGTATAGGATATATTTTAGATACAGCCGAAAATCCAACAGGAACAACTCTTTATTCACCGGAAGAAAATGGTATTTATAGTGGATTTATGGGTGTAGGTAGCTGGGAGAACCTACTGTTTCAGGAAGGTGATGAAACTATCTGGAGAGGATATCCGGCAGAGGGAACTGCCTTTAGGATATCGACGGAAGGCGACTGGAGTATGTGGTTCCCCGGACAATCAGGCTGTTATTATGTAATCATGGATACCCAGGCGGCTGAATGGTCTGCCCTTTATTTACCGTCCCTGCAGATTAGTGGAGATATTAGCGGAGAAATGACTTATAGCCGTTCCACCGGAAAATGGAGTTACAATCTGGATGCTGTTCCGGCAGGTACCTACGCCATCCGGGTAAGTACTACCGGAAAACAATACAATGTGAACACCAGCACAGAAGATGATGATGCAATTGACACGCCTATCGGATTCAAAGACAACGGAGGCCAACTGGAGATGGGTACTGAAGCAGGTACAATTTCTATCACCGTACCTACCGGTAGTGATTATGCTTTTATAATTGACCTGAATAATCCGCAGGAATAGACCTATGGTGTTAGTACACAGGAAGAGGAAGAAGAGATAATTCCTGATTTCCTATATCTGCCGGGAACAGATGGTGAGAACTGGGGATACAGTAACTTCCTCACTTTATTTGATGATACGAACTTGAACTATTCAGGCATTATAAACGTAGACCCTTCGGTAAGTGGTTATAAGATTCTGATAGAAGAAAATAACTGGGATGACTATTATGGTACGTCAGATTCAGACCCCTATCAGGGAGTATTAGTGTATCAGGGTGACAACATGCCGGCTCCGGCTCCCGGTGTTTATTTGTTTGATATTTCACTGAAACAACAAACGTATGCATTAGTTGCGGCTGAAGATAAATTATATATAGGTGGTCTGAATAGTGGGAATGGTATCTGGGCAGAACCGCCCTTTGAATACATTGAGCAAATTTCACCGGGTGTTTATCAGGGTTCTGTTACCATTACAGAAGTTTCCGCCTGGGGATTTGCTTTTTACCTGCAGGATAACTGGGATTACAAACTCGGACTGGTTGACGGCAAAATCGCCTATGCAGAAAAATCTGAAAATGTGAAAGATGATGCCATCTTGGGTCCCGGGACTTATACTCTGACGGTAGACCTTGTGAACGGTACGTATGAATTCAATTAATATACATCCTATGAATCTAACCTATTATTTCCGGTATATCCTTATAGGTCTTTTGGTATTTACTGCCTGTAATGATAATGATACCCCGGTCTTCCCCGGGCCACCGGTCTACGAAGTGATACCCGGATTGCCAAAGGTGCCGATGTGAGCTGGCTGACCGAAATGGAAAGAGCCGGACAGAAGTTCTATAATAAAGCCGGTGTAGAAATGGAATGTATGGAACTGCTACGGGAGTTAGGAATGAACTCCATCCGTCTACGGGTATGGGTTGACCCTGAACATGGGTGGTGTAATGCCGAAGAAACATTGATAAAAGCTTTCCGGGCTCAAAATTTAGGAATGCGGCTGATGATTGATTTCCATTATAGTGATGACTGGGCTGACCCGGGTTCACAAATGATACCGGCAGCCTGGCAGGAAATGGATTTGGAGGAATTAAAAGCAGCCGTAGCCGGTCATACGACAAACGTATTGAACAAACTGAAAGCGCATGCAATTGATGTGGAATGGATTCAGGTAGGTAATGAAACCCGGAACGGAATGTTATGGCCGGTAGGTCAGGCAGATATCAGTATGAGTAATTATGCAGCCCTGAACAATGCCGGATATGATGCAGCCAAAGCGGTCTATCCGGACGCTAAAATAATCGTTCATGTAGACAGTGGAAATGAGAACAATCTATTTCGCTGGCTATTTGACGGACTTAAAAACGAGGGTGGTAAATGGGATGTAATCGGTATGTCTCTTTATCCGGATTCACATACTTATATCCAAATGAATGAAGCCTGCCTGGCCAACATGGAAGATATGATTAACCGCTACGGTTGTGAAGTTATGATTTGCGAAGTAGGCATGCCCTGGGATGAAATGGTAAATTGCCGTATCTTTCTGGCAGACCTGTTGAGTAAAGCACAAAGTATTGCGGATAATAAATGCCTGGGCGTTTTCTACTGGGAACCTCAGGCCTGTAACGGGTGGAAACAATACACGCTGGGAGCCTTTGATGAATCCGGCAAACCAACG
>JAJBTP010000229.1 GCA_020860805.1 Tannerellaceae bacterium
GGATAATAATCTGATTGTCAAACTGATAAAATCTATCAACCCATAGAGAAACTTTATAATGAAAGCACAAAGTGTCTGTTCCCATTCTTTTTTCTTTCCAACCATTATTTTACTACTGTATTCACGCATTCCATAAAGTTCGTACAAAACTACATACGAATTAAAGAAACAGTATTAACTTTGAGGCTTCTAAATATTTTCCTATCCTAAAGGGAAAAAGATGCATATGAATTCAACCGGATTCAGTTAAAAGAGAAAGGAGACAACACTAACTAAAAATAAAAGATTTTGAAAAAGATTTTACTTCTATTGTTAACCCTGGTAGCGGTATGCTGCAACAGCCAAAAAGTGACGGAAAAAAGAGAGTATATTAACCCTGTTATAGGAGTAGATACTCCTGACCCTACTGTCATTAAAGCCGGAGATTTCTTCTACCTTTACAGTACAGAAAACCAACAGCAGGAACATTACATACCTATTTATAAATCAAAAGATTTAGTGGAATGGGAATATATTAGTTCAGCATTTACCCGGGAAACCCGTCCTGACTTTGAACCGGACGGAGGCCTGTGGGCACCAAGTATCAATTTCATAAACGGAAAGTATGTACTTTATTATGCGATGTCCGTCTGGGGAGGCGAATGGACGTGTGGCATTGGTTGTGCAACTGCTACCCGTCCCGAAGGGCCTTTTACCGACCAGGGCAAGCTATTCTGTAGTAATGAAATAGGTGTACAAAACTCCATTGATCCTTTTTATATCGAAGAGAATGGTAAACATTATCTCTTCTGGGGTAGTTTCCGGGGTATTTATTACATCGAATTAAATAAGGATGGATTGGGTATAAAGGAGGGAGCTGAACCGGTATTAGTAGCAGGAACAGCCTATGAGGCCGTATTAATTCATAAAAAAGAAAATTATTATTATCTGCTTGCGTCGTGGGGTTCGTGTTGTTCAGGTGACCAGAGTACCTATACAACCGTTGTCGGTCGCTCGGAAAGCCTCTTTGGCTCCTATGTCAACAAAGAAGGAAAGAGCATGCTCGATAATCAACATGAAATATTAATCGAATCCAATAATTTCTTCGTAGGTACAGGCCATAATGCAGAAATAATGACGGACAGAGAAGGGAATGACTGGATATTATATCATGCCTATATACGGGGTGAAACAGAAAAAGGACGTGTATTAATGCTTGACCGGTTAAAGTGGGAAGAAGGCTGGCCATACGTTGAAACAAACTCACCGGCTTTACAGGCACCTACTCCGGTCTTTTAAAATCAAACTGTGCCAAAAGACATCTGCAGAGAGGGGTTTTCGTAATGTAAAAGTAAAAGTTTTTACAGATATTTGCAGGAAGTATAAACAAATACAATCTAAACAACAAATGGAAACCATTAATTGGGGTATAATCGGATGCGGGGCAGTATGTGAATGGAAAAGCGGACCGGCTTTCTATAAAACACCGTATTCCAGCCTGGTGGCAGTTATGAGAAGAGATGAAGAAAAAGTCAAAGATTTTGCCTCCCGCCATAACGTGCCCCGGTATTATACTGATGTAGATGCTTTAATTCAGGATCCGGAGGTGAATGCGGTTTATATTGCAACACCACCAAACACGCATAAAGAATATGCTATCCGGGTTATGCAGGCAGGGAAACCGGTTTATGTGGAAAAACCGATGGCACTTACCTATACAGAATGCCGGGAAATGGTGGAAGTATCTCAGGCGACCGGACAAAAACTATTCGTAGCGCACTATCGGCGGGGACAGGATTATTTTCTGAAAATAAAAGAACTAATCGAACAGGGAAGGATTGGAAAACTGGTTTCTGTAAATATCCGTTATTTCCGTTCCGCCGGTGAAAACGATAAAAATCCGGCATTACACCCCTGGCGGGTAAAGAAAGAACAGGCGGGAGGTGGTTATTTTTTCGATTTAGCGCCTCATACGATTGATATTGTTATGTACCTGGCTGGAAACATACAGGAAGCCAAAGCGTATGTGACTAACCGGAGTGGTTATTATGAGGTGGAAGACACTTTGTCTGTTGCTTTCCGTTTTGAAAATGGTGCTGTAGGTACAGGTATCTGGAGCTTCGTAACCGGAGGAAAAGAACGGGGTGATCAAATTGAGTTCTGGGGAACCAAAGGAAAAATTACCTGTAGTACCTTTGCGTATGACCCCATCCGTTTAGAGACAGAAGAAGGGATAGAATTATTCCCGGTTGCCCCTCCGGAACATGCCCAGGGACCTCTTATCCAATCTATTGTAAATGAGTTAAGAGGGGTTGGCAATTGTCCTTCAACCGGGCAAAGTACCCTGCAGACCGCACGGATCATGGATCAGATTATGGAAGGGTATTACTAAAAAATTACTTTTTCAGATTGTATTTCATCCGTAAATCATTTTGTACGGTTTCATCCTGTGCCTGCATATATTTCTTCCATCCGGGACAGAAATTAATATGCCAGCGCCAGAAACGTCCCAGTAATGATCGGGGATTCTTATCATATTTTGCCCGTATAGGACATCTTTCGCAATTATGTGTAGCCATATTTAAGAGATTATAGTTGCGACCAAACGCCTACGTCCACCGGAATATCTGAATTCACCGAGATAAATCCCCTGCCAGGTTCCCAGATTTAGCCGTCCATTGGTTATAGGAATAGTCACAGACTGTCCTATAACAGAAGCTTTGATATGAGCCGGCATATCATCAGCACCTTCGTAGGTATGCTCAAATTTAGGATAATTTTCCGGAATCCAGTCATTAAAGAAACTACGAAAGTCACTAAGCATAGTAGAATCTGCATTTTCATTAATGGTTATTCCGGCAGAAGTGTGTTTAACAAAAAGGTTCAATATACCCTGCTCCGGTAAAGAAGGCAGCTGCCGCAGGATTTCATTGGTAATCAAATGAAAACCATACGCATACTCTTTCAGGGAAAACTCATATTGTGTAACCA
>JAJBTP010000245.1 GCA_020860805.1 Tannerellaceae bacterium
CGATATGCCCGAAACCGGTTTTATGTAACATACCTATTTTACCGGTAAATATCATAAAATATTTATCTAATCGGTCCAGATCGTAGATATATTGTTCATCTGTGCGTGGTTTGAAACCGGATTTAATTAACAGAACGCGGCTGATATACACGGGCTGATATTGGTAAAGATGAGAAAGAATAGTAGTAATATTATCCACAGTAACACGTACTAATTCCTTTCGTTCATTTAGCAGATAATTTCCAACTCTGATATCTTTTACTTCTAAAAGATTAGGTTTAAATACAGGTGAGTTAAAATTTATTATATGTTTTGTTCCCATGAGTTTATGTACTTTTGTATTTGGTAACAATACAGTAACAAAGAAAGTTTCTGTACATGAAATAAATTATAAAGAAGAAAAACAGATAAAATAAGAATGTATACAATTCAAAAAAGAATGGTGATATCAGCCTCTCACCAGCTGTCCTTATCTTATCCCAGCAAATGTGAACAATTACATGGACATAACTGGGTGATAACCATCTGGTGCAGGGCAAAAGAGTTGAATCCGGATGGAATGGTGATAGATTTTGCTCATATCAAATACTTGATAAAAGAGAAATTAGACCATAAAAATCTAAATGATATTTTACCATTTAATCCGACAGCAGAAAATATTGCCCGTTGGGTGTGTGAACAGATTCCTTCCTGTTATAAAGTAATGATAGAAGAGTCTGAAAACAACATCGCCTGGTATGAAAAAGATTAATGAAATTTTCTATAGTATCCAGGGAGAAGGGTTTTATACCGGAACTCCGGCTGTATTTGTGAGATTCTCCGGCTGTAATCTGAAATGTAGTTTTTGTGATACACAACATGAAGATGGAATATATATGAGTGATGAAGATATTATTGCAGAAATCAATAGATATCCAACCTCTCATATTGTATTAACAGGGGGTGAACCTTCCTTACGGATTACGCAGGAGTTGATTAGAAAATTGAAAGATGCCGGAAAATTTATTCAGATTGAAACCAATGGAACCAAACTTTTACCGGAAGGCATAGATTGGATAACTTGTTCCCCTAAACCGGACGCACAGGTAGTACTTAGTAAAGTAAATGAAATAAAAGTGGTCTATACCGGACAGGATGTAGCCTCTTATCTCTCTATCCCGGCGCAGGTATATATGTTGCAACCTTGTTCCTGTACAAATACAGAAGAAGTAATACATTATATCAAACAATATCCTCAATGGCGCTTAAGCCTTCAAACTCATAAACTGATAAATATCAGATAATCCGTTAACTTTTTTATCTTTGTAATTTAAACAAAGACAATCCGATGAGAAAACTCTTATTTATATATTTTGCTCTTCTTTCTGCTTTAGTCGTTTCAGCAGCCGCTCCTATTGACTCTTTATTACATGTGCTGGATAAAACAGTGAAAGAACGTTCAAAGTATGTAGATGAGAAAAATGAGCGGTTAGATATTTTAAAAAAAGAACTGGAAAAAACACCTGATTTGGAGCAAAAGTTTGATTTGTCTCTTGAAATCTTCACCCAGTATAAGACATTCCAGATGGATTCAGCTCTTTTTTATGCATATAAAAGGATAGAGATAGCAAATGAATTAAATGACCCTGCTCAACAGAGATATGCTCAGCTAAACCTGGCAGAGGCATTGATTATAACCGGTATGTATAAAGAAGCTTTTGAGATATTACAGGCTGAAGGTAACTTCAACTATAATAAGGAACAGAAATCCTATTTGTATCATATTTATCATTCACTCTATTTATTGATGGCTGATTATACGTTGTCCTTGAAAGAGCGGGAATAATATATACAGCTACAGTATCAGTATAAAGATTCTATAGTTTCCGTATTATCACCGGATGAAAGAGGATATATGTTAACCCAGACATTTATACATCTGGCAGAAAAAAATTATGATGCAGCTTTGCAAATGGCAGAAAAAGCTTATAAAACATTTAACCAGACTCCACATGATATTGCCTTGTGCAGTAATACGGTGGCGGAAGTTTATTATTATATGGGCGACTATGAAAATGAGAAGAAATATCTTATAATCTCTGCTATAGAAGATTTACGGGGAGGTATAAAAGAATATATATCACTACGGAAAGTCTCAGGCATTTTATATAGAGAAGGAGATATTTCCCGTGCATACGATTATATTAAATGCTCTATGGAAGATGCCATTTATTGTAATGCCCGTTATCGTACTTTGGAAATATCCCAGATGCTTCCGATTATCAACGATACTTATGATGTCCGGATACAAAGTGAGAAGCGGAAGCTTATATTCTTTTTAGTTATAATCTCTTTGTTATCTGTTTTTTTGATCATGGCTATGGTCTATATTTTCCGTCAACTGAAAGCTCTTATTAAAGCCCGCCAGTCCTTAAAGGAGATGAATGATGGATTGAAACAGGTGAATAATAATTTGCATGAATTAAATCTGGAATTATCAGAATCAAATATTGTAAAAGAAGAGTATATAGGATATGTCTTTAATCTTTGTTCTGCTTATATTGATAAATTAGAGGATTTTAGAAAGAAAGTAAACCGGAAACTGAAAGCAGGCCAGAGTAAAGAACTGGTAACCATGACAAACTCCTCCTCCCTGGTAACAGACGAATTGAAAGAACTATACCGCAATTTTGACCTTATATTTCTGAATTTATATCCGGACTTTATCGAAGATTTTAATTCTCTTCTGATGGACAATGAACATATTTATCCTAAAGAGGGGGAATTACTCTCTCCGGAATTACGGATTTATGCATTGGTACGTTTAGGAATTAATGATAGCGTTAAGATTGCCAGCTTTCTTCATTACTCTCCGCAAACAGTTTATAATTATCGGCTGAAAGTAAGAAATAAAGCCAAAATAGCAAAAGAAAATTTTCCGGAAGCAGTTCGCCAGATAGGTAAATTAAGAAAATAAAACCTATTTTTAAC
>JAJBTP010000562.1 GCA_020860805.1 Tannerellaceae bacterium
GAATAACAAAAAACAGGTTATTCCTGTACAAGATGAAAATATTATAAAGCAATGGACATGGGAAAGATATAAAAGAACTGAACGAGATTTAGATGATATCTATAAGAAACTTGAACGCAAAGTAGATGCAAAAGTATGGGATGCCGAAAAAAGAATAATTGTTATTGATGATGTGTCATTACAATTGTCTCACCAGATTAACAGAAGAAAATACAATCCTGATGAAAGAATTCGTGTAGTAATTATTTTTCAGGTGGCTTCATTTTGGCCTTCTATTGAGTATTTATATCATGAATTAACTCAGGACGAAAGATTTGAAGCTATTATTATGTGCTACGATGAAGCTATAGACCCATCTATTAAAACAGAGACAGCCAGGGAATTTCTTGATGTAAATCAGATTCCGTACACAGATTGGACTGAGTTTTCCATGAGAGATTATAAACCGCATATTGTATTTTTACAAATTCCATATGATTCAAACAGAAGAAGAGAATTTAAAAGCAACTATTTAAAATCAGCAGGGTACAGAGTAGCTTATGTACCTTATGGCATGGAAATTGGAGATACACAACACTCACGCAAACAACAACTTAACCATATAGTGAGAAGATATGCCTGGATGATTTTTACATTTTCAGAAACTATGCACAAAGATTATAGATTATACTCAGAGTATGATGATAATGTTTATGTTACGGGATTACCTAAATTTGATTCATTATATAACAAAGACAACTTTCCGCTGAATAATGAAATTGTAGAAAAAGCAAACGGAAGAAAAATAATCCTTTGGAAGGTTCATTTTCCGAAACTGGCTTTAGTAAATAATAAAATGGAGCTGTTTACCCCTCGCATTGAGGAGTATATTAGATTTTTGGATTATGTCAGAAAAGATACTGGTAATTTTTATGTTTTCATGCCTCATCCTCGTTTTTTAGAATTTAATGAGGATGCCAATATTCAGAAACAGTTATCTGAATTGATGAGCAATGTACGATCAATAAATAATATTTATGTCGATGATAACGATGATTACAGAAACTCTCTCTTGCATGCCGATGCGATTATTGTGGATAGAAGTTCTATAATGGTCGAAGCTGCCGCAGTTGGAGTACCAGTATTATTTATGTACAATGATAAATTTGCAGAACCTATGACACAGGCAATAAAGCCGTTGATTGATTCGTATTATCAAGGAACAACCGTGCAAGATATGATAAACTTTATTACAATGATAGAATCAGGCTCTGATACGAAAAAGAATATGCGTGAATTAGCCTTTCAGAATTGCATTCCTTATTTTGATGGAAATTGTTCGAAGAGAATAGTAAAAAATATAATCAAAAAGCTGGGGGAAGAAGCTTGAAAGTAAGAGGTAGTGGATAGAGAAAAATAAAAGGCATCACAAACAAGCCATCTTTTAATGGATTTAAAAACTGAATATAGACGCAACACCTAATCAGGTGAGTATTCCGGGTGTTTCCTGCGACCGGACTGGCGGTACGGAAACACCCGAAATACTCAAAAAAATTTCCTTAGGGTAAGCGAGTATATATTCCGTAATGGAGCGGGAGGATTTCTCGAAGACATCGCTGAACACATCATCCAATTTGAGATTGGATACGGCAAGGCAGTTCTGGGCACGTTTTTTTCGCCCGTGATCATACAGGTGAGCTTAAACCGGTAACGTACCAGATTCCTAAGCTGGCGGATATCAGAGTGCGGTGTAAATGGCGGTCAGTTAGAACGCGATACACGGTGTTCCGGTGCACCCTCGCTGGGGAGACAGTGCATATTTGCTGATCATGAGTATCTCCATACATTCTTATGTGTGCACTGAAGTCCGGCAAACTTACACTAAAAGTCCGTGCAGTGTGCAATCAGCGGTCGATTTATACATGCGGAATAAAAGAAGGTTTGACCATGCCGCACATATATAAACCGCAGATCTATTTGGCGTCTTTCCGGTCAGTCTTGTTGCCCTTCATAGGTTTTATGTACTTTGGGTGAGAAAGTGTAACCCACAGGTTATTTTTCTCAAGGACATTGAGGACAGGGATCCAGTATTCTCCGTTAGATTTTATGCAGACATCTGTACAGTGGTATTTGGCAAGCCAGTCACACAGCTTCTGCAAACCTTTTGTAAAGGAAAAGAAGCGAACCTGCTTATACTCTGTCCGGTCGTTGGAATCAGTGATGCCGATATGGGCATAGATTCATGTTTTGTGGATATCAAGACCACAGCAGTTTTTCTTGATAATTTTAAACAATAAAACAATCTCCTGAACTTTATATTATAAGACTGACAGTGACTGGTCATTCGGCAAAATTGAGTCGACTTTGGAAGAGATAAGTTTGCGGGCTACGGTGTGCGCCATTCATTGATGCCTTAACGGATGACCGATGACATATAGCTATGCGAGGTCGCCGCTATACGGCTCGTTACTCACATCTACGTGTTCTGTAGTGTGTGTGTCGGCCTTACAAAGAAACATATCATAACAGGGGTAAAATAGAAAGCGAAAAGGAACGACGGGTTTCATGCCCTATTGGTGCCTTTCGCAGAAAGGCGGATTATAATAATGTTACCAGTTACTTTTTCTATATTTGGTACATGTGTTTCAATTGAGATTTTTGACTATAATAAAGACGGAAGGTTAATTAGAACCAACCCATTAAGATGTAATTCGATTTTTTCAGTCTCAAATAGATTTCCATCATATTTGAACATTAAACATAAAAGCAGTTATATACAACCGATGCTTCGAACTATGTTTGATGGAACAACTTTTGACTGGTTGAAGGCAAATCAAGGAGAATATTTAATAATTGATTTGATCGAAGAAAGATTCCCTTTATTAAAAGCAAGTGGACCATATTTATTAAAATCTAGAAGGTGGGAGCAGTCCAATATAGATAGTACACTTAAATCGGTCTGTGGAGGGGGCATCATCATCAATCAGGAA
>JAJBTP010000604.1 GCA_020860805.1 Tannerellaceae bacterium
TATGGGGTTAAACCAGGCACCTGTTACAGTTATGATTGAAAACTACCGGAGCGGACTTCTCTGGAATCTTTTTATGAGTCATCCGGATGTACAGAAAGGATTGCAAAAATTAAATGCATTGAATCCACAGAAATAAAATCTATTTATAAATAATACCCATACTGCAAAAAATAATGAAACGAATGGATAGAAAAACAATGATGCCAAAAGAAATAATTAACTATTTCTGTTTTACTGTTTTTTGTCTTCTTCTAACAGGTTCTTTTATATCCTGTAAAGAAAAAGATAAAAACGATAAAACCAGAACAGAACAATCAGTAAACCGCCCGTTAAACTTCAATTCAACAGATGAGTTCCTGGATTATATACAACAAGTACACCTCAACTATATGTGGGAGGGTGCCGAAAAAGTTTCCGGACTTGCTCCTGAACGGGTCCATATGGATGGAATCTATCCGGAAAATGATGCCGACGTAATAACAACCGGCGGCAGTGGTTTTGGTATAGCCGGACTATTGGTTGGTATTGAAAGGGAATTTATCTCCCGCGAGGAAGGCGTACTACGATTTCATCAAATTGCCGATTACTTAGCTAAAGCTGACCGGTTCCATGGAATCTGGCCTCATTGGCTACATGGTCCCAGTGGAAAAGTAAAACCCTTCGGACAAAAAAGACAATGGTGGAGATATCGTTGAAAGTGCCTTCCTGATGCAATCCCTTCTATGTGTACGTCAATATTTTGCAAATGGGAACGACTCTGAAAAAGCATTGGCTGAGAAAATTAATACACTATGGAAAGAAATGGAATGGAGTTGGTATCTGAATGGACAGGATGTACTTTACTGGCATTGGAGCCCGGAATACCAGTGGGAAATGAACTTTGCAATCAAAGGGTATGATGAATGCCTGATTGCCTATATCCTGGCAGCTTCCTCCCCTACTCACCCGATTCCAGCTTCTGCCTATCATAACGGCTGGGCCCGGAAAGGGCAAATAAAAACAGACGCTACAGTATATGGTGTACCTCTTATTCTGAAACATAATGGTGCAGAATCAGGAGGTCCCTTATTCTGGTCACATTATTCATACATCGGATTAAATCCCCGTGGTTTGTCCGACCAATATGCCAACTACTGGGATGTAAACCGTAACCATACATTAATTAACTATATGTATTGTGTAGAGAACCCGAACCATTTCAAAGGATACGGGCCTGATTGCTGGGGATTAACTGCCAGCTACTCCATGGAAGGATATCATGCGCATATGCCGGCAAACGACCACGGAGTAATTACACCTACCGCAGCTTTAAGTAGCTACCCTTATACGCCGGAAGAATCAGGTCGTGCACTGAACCATTTCTATTTCACGTTAGGAGATAAGATATGGGGAAAATACGGTTTCTATGATGCTTTCAGTATAAATGATAACTGGTATCCTAAACGCTATCTGGCAATTGACCAGTGTACTATAGCTCCTATGATTGAAAATTACCGTACAGGACTTTTATGGAATCTTTTTATGAGTTGTCCGGAAATACAGGAAGGTTTAAATAAACTGGGATATGCCATTGCACAATAATATAAAGAAATCAATAATTATAAATCAGGATGAAAATGAAACAATTAGTGGCAGGTTTTACATTAGCTGCAACCCTGGCATACAGTGGTCATAGCGAAGCGGCACAATGGAAAAGCTTTAGTGGCGATCCGGTGATTGAACAACGGGTCGATTCAGTATTAAGCTTAATGACATTAGAAGAAAAAATCGGTCAGATGGTACAATATTCCTGTAACTGGGATGTTACCGGGCCTATCATGACAGATGATTTTGAACCCTATCTGAAAAAAAGGATTGGTTGGAAGTATTTTTAATGCGTATACCGTTGAAGGAGTACGTAAATTACAGGATATGGCATTGGCTGAAAGCCGGCTGAAAATTCCGGTACTTTTTGGATATGATGTAGTACACGGTTTCCGTACTATCTTCCCCATACCTTTAGCAGAATCCTGCTCATGGGATTTGGAACGAATGCGGAAAAGTGCTGAGATAGCAGCCGCAGAAGCCAGCGCAGAAGGAATTCACTGGACATTCGCTCCTATGGTAGATATTTCACGCGATGCCCGTTGGGGTCGTGTTATGGAAGGAGCCGGTGAAGATGCTTACCTCGGAAGCGAAATAGCGAAAGCACGTGTAATAGGATTTCAGGGTGGAAAAGAATGGCAGTCTTTAAAAGATTTACATACAGTACTGGCCTGTTGTAAACATTTTGCAGCCTACGGGGCTGCTGAATCCGGACGTGATTATAACAATGCAGAGTTATCAATGAACACATTAATGAATTATTATATGCCTCCTTACCTGGCTGCACATGAAGCTGGTGTTGCAACTTTTATGGCCTCTTTTAATGAAATCGGAGGCGTACCCAGTACGGCCAGTAAATGGTTAATGACTGATTTATTACGGAACGAATGGGGATTCCGTGGATTTGTAGTGACGGATTATACCGGTATTAATGAGCTGGTTGACCATGGTGTTGCCAAAGATGAAAAACAGGCCGGAGAACTGGCTGCTAATGCCGGTATTGACATGGATATGACCGGAGCCGTTTTCAGTAAATATTTACTACAATCCGTACAGGAAGGCAAAGTTTCAGAAGAGACTGTTAATAATGCAGCCCGTCATATTCTGGAAATGAAATTCATTTTAGGATTATTTGACGACCCTTATCGCTACCTGGATGAAGAAAGAGAGAAAAACACAATTATGCGTCCCGATTTCCTTCAGGAAGCACGTGAATCATCAGCACGTTCAATTGTATTATTGAAAAACAATAATAATTTTTTCCCACTAAAGAAAGATAAAAATATTACTGTAGCCTTAATTGGCCCCATGGTTAAAGATAAAATTAACCAGAATGGTGAATGGGCCGGTAAAGGAGACCGTGAAAAAAGTATTTCCCTGTTTG
>JAJBTP010000137.1 GCA_020860805.1 Tannerellaceae bacterium
GTATTTTTATCTTATTCACTAGCAAAAGTAGACGTATGGGTAAGTGGAGAAGCATCTAATAATTTTAAACTAAAAACAGTACGTGTATACTGTCCAAACCTGGAGGGATTTTTATTCCCCGGCTTTTACTCTGCAGATAAAATAAATGCTGCTAATATTTACTCTACTCCTATACGCTATACACTGGCAGATGAAGACACATCACAGGAGTTACTAAATACCATCTATATATTTGAACGAATGGATAATCCTACCTTACAGGAAAATCAGAAAGAATATGAAATGCTTTGCCTCGTAGTAGGCGGACGTTTTGACGAAGATTTGTATACGACCTATTACCGGGTAGATTTCAAACACAAAGACGATAAAGAGGAAGATGTTTATTATCCTATACAACGCAATGACCATTTCCTGGTCAATATCACCAAAGTTAAAGAATCGGGCTGGCCTGACGAAGAACTTGCCTTCTATGGGTCTGAAAAAATATAGAAGTCCTTATAAACAGCTGGGATAAACAGGATATTCCTCCCGGTGGACTATAATTTACAGATTGGAAAATAAAAACAAATAAATAGAAAAGACTATGCGACATTTAAAAATTGTATATCTACTAAGTCTGGGCAGCATACTTTTTTTATTGCCAGGTTGTGTGCAGGATAAACTGGATTTTTCCGGGGATACAATCGGCGCAGACGAATCATGGGTAACCCTACAGATGAATATTGCTTCCTCCCGGATCCCCACTAAAGCCACCGATCCCAACACAACGTGGAACAGTGGTAGTGAAAGTTTTATTGATAACATAGATGTACTGGTATACGACGAACTATCCGGAAACTTCGCCTATTATACATACGGTACAGACATTGAAACCGGAACCGGAAAAGTTAAAGTAAAAGTCCGTCTGACCCCGGAAGGACAAAAACATAAACTCGTCCTGCTGGCCAACATGCACGAAGAAATTATGCAGTTAAAAGCAGCCGGCGAATTGGATACAGATGAAAATAATCCGGTTACAATAACCGAAGTATTAAATAAGGTGCAATTTGAAGTATATAAAAACGAACAGGATGAAACAGAGCGGGTATGGAATATTACTTATCCTAACCCGAAATATCTACCTATGTGGGGAGAAACCCCAGAAGGGTATGTCTTTAACACGACAAACGAAGTTGAAAAACTTAAAAAAGTAGAAATGCTCCGGGCAGTTGCCAGGATAGATCTGAAAATGGAGTTGGGCACAGAGTATCAGAATAAGTTTATAATAGACACCGTTTGGGTATATAATGTAGCGAACCAGTCACTTGCCGCACCCGATCCCTCTAACTTATTAAATAAACCTGAATCTGAAAATAATATTTCTGCCAATTTTCCAACTGTACTCCCTGATTCAAAGGTGAATTTTAAACGAATACAATACCTGTCTGAATCCAGTTCGGAAACCAAAATATTTCAGACTATCTATGTTGGCGAAGCTGAGAATATTGGAATAGATCACCAGAAGCGGCTATGTTTATTAATAGCAGGCAGATATGACAAAGACGGGAATACAAGTACACAAAAAGCAACTTATTACAGAGTTGATTTTTATGATAGCGATGGAAAAATACTGGATGTATTAAGAAATTACACCTATACATTTACAATTACAGCAGTGGATGGTCCCGGTGAAGAAACGCCCGAGACAGCCCTTAGAACCAAAGCTATCAATATGCATACTACCGTACTTGATTGGGATAAATGGGAACTGGATGAAGTATTTTATGATGGAATAAGCTATTATTCGGTGAGTCCACGCGAGTTTGACCTGTTATCCGTGGAAACCCAAAACTCAGAATATCTGGTCGAAATATTGACTAATTCAATACATAACGATATCCAATGTGAGATAGAAGAAGATAAAGATAATATGTTTGCCATAGAACCCTATATCAAAGAAGAAAAGGTGGTAACTGATGAAGAAACAAGGGCCCAGCTTGCTTTTAAAGTAGATAAATGGGATATGGACATTGAAGGAAAAACCCGGGAAGCCATTGTAAATATATATTTTTACAGTGAGGATGGAACGGCCCGTGTTAAAATTCCGGTTCGAATTAAACAATCCAGTAGCAGACCTGAGTTCTGGGTTGATGAGAATGAGAAAGAATATCTGTATATATCCCATAATAATACTTCTTTTAACAATGAGGCCTATATCTTTCTGAATGGATATTTTGAGGTAGCTCCTGTCCGGGTAGCCGTAAGAGGAGTTCTTGGAGACGAACACAGACCCACTCTTGGTGGCGTTTTATATGGACAAAGTGACTATCATGATGCCGGATTAAATGACACGGCGTATGTAAAATATAGTTCTTCTGCACATATATCCCTTCCTTATTATGGTCTGCATGGATTTGTCCCGGAAGCATATAGAAGAAGTTTGGCTCAAAATATTCCTTTATGGACCCCATTAACTTATAATTATACTTTCCAATATAAAGTTAAAGAGAGTGATGCTACATGGGTGAATATGTTACGTGCTGATACTCACGATACCAACTATCTGAAACTTACAAATAGTACTTCTACAGATATTCCAGCCTCAGGGGGTTCATGGGAGATAGAAGTAGAAGGTATCTGGCAAACTCCTATATTATGGATTGTAAAGGATGGAAATGGAGAAGAGATAGAAAGAGCCATTCTTCCATCCGGAATATACACATTGACTAATCCCCATTGAAAAAAATGATACCGGTTCTGAGTGAACATTAGACCTTTATTTCTCGCTGTCCGGACAGGAAAGAGATTTAGAATCCTGTTTGGAAATATATAATAACTATGGTAAAGCTCCACATGGCGATCGTAACAATAGTTGGGCTTATAGTTCCAGAAAACAGTCATCACTCTAACACATATATAAATCAAAAATGAAAAAAACAATTTTATTAGTAACATTTTTTAGTTATTTTATTTTTACAGCCTGTCAA
>JAJBTP010000175.1 GCA_020860805.1 Tannerellaceae bacterium
TCTATATTCCATCGAAATCTCTTATTTTTAAACACAAATCGAGTAAAACCATGAAAAAATCAATTGTACTGACAAATTTAGTATTAGCAGGTCTTGTCCCTGCGGCATCGGCAGCAGAAAAACCCAATATTATTTTTATTTATGCGGATGATTTGGGATATGGAGATTTAGGCTGTTATGGTTCAACTGTAAACCGTACTCCTAATCTGGATAAAATGGCTTCGGAAGGTATGCGTTTCACAGACCTATACAGTGCATCTTCTATTTCTTCACCTTCACGGGCCGGTTTAATGACCGGACGCCACCCTATCCGTATGGGGATTCATGCTGTTTTCTTTCCGGGAAGTTTTAATGGAATGCCAACGGATGAGATTACAATGGCTGACATATTACGGGAAAACGGCTATCATACTGGTATTGTCGGCAAATGGCATTTAGGGCACATGCCGGAATACCGCCCCCTGCAAAGAGGATTTTCCGAATATTTCGGTATCCCTTATTCCAATGATATGAGCCCCTCTATTTACATGACAGGAAATGAAGCCGGTACAGTTAA
Organism: Tannerellaceae bacterium; assembly: GCA_020860805.1. GTDB lineage: Bacteria > Bacteroidota > Bacteroidia > Bacteroidales > Tannerellaceae > UBA4116. Next base: position 557 of record JAJBTP010000175.1, read on the forward strand.
AGTCAACCAGGATTCTATTACCTATACATATACAGTTAAAGCCCTTGATTTCATCGAACGTAACCAAAATAAACCCTTTTATCTTTATCTGGCACATAATATGCCCCATGTCCCTCTGGCAGCTTCACCCAACTTTAAAGGCAAATCAGCCAATGGCTTATATGGAGATGTCATTGAAGAATTAGATTGGAGTATCGGACAAATTCTGGATAAATTAAAGGAACTGAATCTGGAAGAAAATACCATTATTGTATTTTCAAGTGATAATGGACCCTGGCTTACCGAAGGTCCTATGGGAGGTGTTGCAACTCCTTTATTCCAGGGAAAAGGTACAACATGGGAAGGAGGTCAGCGGGTTCCGGCCATTATCCGCTGGAAAGGTACTATACCTGCCGGTACTATCTATGAAGAACTGACCACTATGCTGGACTGGTTTCCAACCTTCATCACATTAGCCGGTGGAAAAATACCAACAGACAGATTAATAGATGGTAAAGATATAAGTTCTGTTTTACTTAATCCTTCTGTCAAAGAAGAACGGGAGTTTCCTTTTATCGAATTTGGAAGAGTAATTGCCTATAGAAAAGGAGATTGGAAAATAATCCTACCGGAGGAGAAACGTCCTGGCAATTATTGGGTTTCTGATGTAGCCGCGCATGATACCTTACTGTTTAATCTTCGAGAGGATGTTGGTGAACAGGTAAATGTCTCCATGCTTCATCCGGATAAACGACAGGAACTTACTATGGCATTGGATGCTTTCAAAGAAACCATAAAAGATGTTCCTCCGGCATTAATGACTATGGAATGGGAAACGGAACAGTTTACAAACCAGCAGCGCCGGGAAGCTATAGAACAGGATAAAGCTAAAAAGGCAAAACAATAAATTATCCGTTTATACATTTTTCTCCTGATGATACAAACAGTAACTCGTCAGGAGAAAAATGAAGTTTTTTATATTTACGATATCTCTATCCACTTCAGTTCTTCCCAAATTTCGGGACCATCATTGGATTGAGGTTTTCCAGGGGTACTTCTCCCCTCTTTAATATATTTGATTAATAAATTACGCATCTCTTCAATCACTTCCGGATATTGTTCACTTACATTTCTGCTTTCTTCCGGGTCTGTCAGTAGATTATATAATTGAACATTAGGCAGAGCTTTAATAACTTCTTTATCCGAATCCGGTGAAGGATAACTCCAACCTCCGGAATGAGGAGAAAACAACACTTTCCACTCTCCTTTTCGTATTGTAAAATCACCTGTTATAGAATGGGATACGGTTGCTTCCCGAATGGTTTGTTTAGTATTTTCATTTTGCCATACAGGTAAAAAATTATAGCTATCTTCTCCTTCGGATGGTTGTAAATCATACCCACAAATAGTTGCAAAAGTAGCATAGAAATCAGTCAGACAAATTGTTTGTTCCACAGTATGCGGTGTTATTCCGGCCGGCCATCTGACCAGACACGGAATACGGTGACCGCCTTCATATAAGTCAGCTTTATAGCCCCGGTAAATGTAACTCGGATGATGTCCTTTTTCTGCTAATGCGGAAAAATCTACCCACGGACTGCAACCATTATCCGAGGCAAATACCAGCAATGTGTTTTCGTCAATTCCTGCATCTTTCAGGACGTCCATAACTTTTCCAACCATATCATCTACCATCAGAACAAAGTCTCCATACGGATTCAAACCGGATTTGCCCTGATATTCTTTAATAGGAAGTATCGGTGTATGAGGGGCAGGCAGAGGAAGATATAAGAAAAATGGTTTCTTCCGGCTGGCATGTGTATGAATATAGTCCACAGCTCTGTTTATAAAATTAGGAAGCGTTTGTTCATGGACAAAATCCGGCGAAGTAAGTCCTTTACGCCAGAATCCCATCCCTGTATTTTCTGTTTCCCGGTCGGGTATAGCCGTCGGCATATCATTTTCGACATATACATACGGAGCCATATCCAGGGAACCGGAAATACCATAAAAATAATCAAACCCCAAAGTGGTGGGACCGTTTGTAGCCGGTTTACTAAAATCAACAGCTTCGATACCTTCGTCTATATTATGCCAGTCCCATCCCAAATGCCATTTACCAATACAGGCCGTTTGATATCCCTGTTCTTTCAACATCGTAGCCATTGTACGCCTTTCCGGCGGAATTAAAGCTTTACTATATCCCCCTAAAACACCGGATTTCAAAGTGGAACGCCAGTTATAACGTCCGGTCAATAATCCATAACGGGTAGGTGTACTTACCGAAGAACTGGAATGAGCATCTGTAAAAACAATTCCTTCTTTACCTAAACGGTCTATATGGGTTGTATTTAATTTTGAATTTTCATTTAACAGAGAGACATCTCCATACCCCATATCATCCACCAGGATAAATACAATAT
>JAJBTP010000527.1 GCA_020860805.1 Tannerellaceae bacterium
CTTTATGGCACTTATCCGGAAGGCTGCATGACCAGGGAAGCAGATCATCCACATCAGATGGTGAGATGTTGCCATCAACATCCATCCGTAGCGGCAGCTGCTCCAGCAGATACTTCAGATAATAATACGGGTTCAGGTCGTTCAGTTTTGCCATCTCTACCATAGTGTAGCACAGCTCATGGCACTGGCTTCTGCACCAACCGGACGGTCGCTGAAGAGCCAGCCCTTGCATCCCACTACAAAGGGCTGGATGGAGTTCTTGCTCGGTTATCCGAACATTCGTATAAGCTTCGTTATCCGAAGCATATACTTATCCGCATCTTATTGAAAAAACACATACCTGTCAAGCTTGATTCTAAAAAAGATGCGGATAATCTTCATCCCCGCGTTATAATCAGCACATCAAATTTTAGGAGGTGCGCTGATTTGTAGAAATCGGCCAGAAACCCCCGGAATACTCAGGCACAATTACTAAGAACCATTCAACCCTCAACAAAGGAAGCCTAAAATGTGCCTTGAATATAGTAAAAATGGCGATTACAAGCCACGAAATCCATTGTGAATATTCTGACGCTACAGTACCCTGATTCCGGAAAATTGAGGGTTCTTCCGCAATTATCCGTTTCCCGTTCTGGGCTGATACATCATTTTGGCTGCTAAAAGCTCTTTGCTGCACCGCCCATACATTGTACGTTTGATCATCTTTAGCTTATTATTGCTCCCTTCTACAAACCCATTGGAAAGATCACTTGCCACTGCATTTTCAACTGCTTCAATATCTTTTTCCAACCCTCTGGCAAATCGCGAAAGCCCTTTGTAAGGAGACTTCTTATATTTTTCAATAAACAGGTACAGCATTGGCAGGTTCTTTTTCTTAAATATTTCCCGAAATTCCAAGATGCAGCATCTTAATTCCTGTACTACCGGGTATTTTTCTATTATGTATTTCTGATGGTATTCGCTGAGTTCCTTTTCCATCCACAAAAATCGAAATACACCTGCACGGGTTATATGATCATATTTATTCAACTTTTTTCTTGTTTGTACCGCCTCTGATGAAGTGCTTTTATAGATAGATATGTCAATCTGATATCGTTGTGCTATTTTGTTCATATAATCATATGCCGCCGTCCTTTTTATTGGACATCCCAGCGTTTTCAACTGCATATATACATCCATCCTGCTCACACCGGCAGAAAGCAATTTGACGATCATATCGTGATATTGGTCAATCTTACTTCGATATTCTTTCTTACATAACGGATTGAAATCCCTCTGTTCATATTTTGTGACTGTGTCGCGGCCGCAATGCAACTTTCTGGCTATTTCACGCTTTGAATACCCCGCCGCAAGATATTCTTTTATATCATGATACAGTTGTAAACGCCTCTCCGAATATTCTGATGAGTTATCCACACTGACCGAGATTTTTTTTACTGCTATGCTCTTCATCGTCGGATTCACATCCCTGTACCGGAATTTTTATGTCAGTAGGGATTGACCCTTTTACGATATCTTTCACTGCTTCCAGCAGATTTTGATGTAGATGGAAGCGATCTGCAATCTGCATTGCATCAGGCAGAATTTCCTGTATGGCAGAAGCATATGCACTGGCCCTGTCCCGTGTCACTGCTTTTATATGCTGATTCTTCTTTAGCCATTCTTTTAGCGTATTTCCATCCCTTCCATCTAAGATCTCAATAGGATTATGTGTTTCCGCATCTATAATAACTGTCCCATATCGGTTTCCTTTCTTATAAGCAAAATCATCTACGCCTATTACGCTGCCACATACTGTTTTTTCCTGAGCTTCAAACCGTTTTAACAGCAAACGGATCACCGTATCCCCACTAATTTTTATACCCATGTTTTTGCAGATACGTGCACACCCTTCACAGCTGGTTTCCAGAGCAAGTAAACAAACAAATTCCTCAAACCTTTCTGTCATCCGGCTATAATAATTTAGGAATCCATTTACATTTTCCACAAAAGTTGTAGTGTCACAGTCAGGATTATCACACTGATATTCATAAGCATTGACGTAAAGCCATGTGGTACGCCCTAATATAGGTAAATCCTGGATTTTTCTGTTATAAGTCCCGTGCTTATGCGTAGAGATTTCATTACATCTGGGGCACCGGCATTCTTTTGACTCAGCATACATTTTAAGTGATACTTTATTCTTCTCCGAGATAACCTGCTTGATTTTAAGATCCTCCGGATAAAAATTTTGCAGATTAATTTCATTCCCCAACTGGCTTTGCATGACACACCTCCGTTTAGATATATAGAAATTATACTATATATGAACCGAGGTTACAAGCCGTTTTACGGATAATTGCGGAAGAACCATTTAGAACCGGAATATTAACATTGAGGGTTAAAATTTTCAGTAAGTTAAGGATCCACTCCAGACAACTGTATAAACAACAGTTACAAGCATACGTTCTAGAACGTAAATCCAAATTTATACAAAATCAAACTTTGCATCCATCATCAATCTATCATTTATAACTTCATTTATTCGATTCGAATGTTTAATCCGATTTACAAAATCGTAATTAAGTAAATCTTCATTCCACAAACGCACAACATTTTTCTCAGTGCAATACTGCAAACTTTTTATAATGCGTGAAATCCCATAAATTTGGCTTTCTTCATCATATATACAGCCATCGCCATCCCATCCACCCACTGTCTCTGAATAGCGAACGATCGGCAAATTATTTGGCGCTTCTTGCTCTAATCGTAAATAATTATTTTCCAGTAATCTGCAACAATTTTGCGCTTGTAACAAAGTTTTAAAATCCTTATAAACTATTCTTGATTTTACGTCATAAGCAAAATAGGGTGTAACTTTCCCGTCAATTGGATTAATAAATAAATGACAATATGAAAATCCTTCTAGTTCATCTGGCCTTTCTACATCAACGATGCAAA
>JAJBTP010000102.1 GCA_020860805.1 Tannerellaceae bacterium
GATAATCCTGTGTTTTTTAGCCATGGGAAACAAGGTATGGGGATATGAGTCGTCCGGCAGTGTACGGGGACGTGTGATGGATGCAGCAACTAACGAGCCTCTTGATTTTGTAAATGTCACTTTAAGAAAACAGGGGACTGATAATACGGTACCGATGGGTACGACTACGGATTTGGACGGTAACTTTGTGATTCCGGGGGTGCCGAATGGTTCTTATTTATTACAGATTTCTTTTATCGGTTATGAGACTTTCCAGCAGGAAATAACACTTACGGCTGCCCGTCCGGGTGTGACCTTACCTCCGGTTTTTCTTTCTGAAGATTCACAGGTACTTAATGAGGTACAGGTGGTAGGGATGCGTTCACAAATGCGTTTTGAAATTGATAAAAAGGTATTTAATGTAGATCAGAATATTGCTTCTACGGGTGGTTCTGCCAGTGATATTTTAAGTAATATTCCTTCTATTGAAGTGGATAATGAAGGGGAGGTTTCTTTGCGGGGTAACTCTTCGGTAACTATCTGGATTAACGGAAAAGCTTCCGGCTTGTCGGCTGATAACCGTGCCCAGATACTGGAACAGCTACCTGCCGAATCTATCGAACGGATTGAGGTGATTACCAATCCTTCTTCCAAATATAGCCCCGAAGGAACAGCCGGTATCATTAATATTATCCTGAAAAGGGATAGAAAGGCCGGTTACTATGGAAGTGCACAGGCCGGCGTAGATACCCGGGGAGGCTATAACGCCAGTGCCAACATTAACTATAACAGTGGTCCGCTGGATACGTATGGCAGTTTGGGTTACCGTCGCCGGGAACGCCGTAGCGGTGGGTACACCAACCGTACTAATTTTGATGAAACAGATACTTCTTTTCTGAACCAGGATAATACCAGTAAAGGACATTATGGCAATATTTTCACCCGGTTGGGCCTGACCTACCGGTTAACAGAAAAAGACCATTTTTCCATCAATGGGTTCGGGATGTTTGGAGATGGAACGAATAAACGGACCACCAACTATGTAAGCAATATTCCTAACTCCTATATTAATAGCCAGCGAATTGCTTCTTCTGATAATGATATGAAAGGGGGAAATGTTGAACTGGGTTACAAACGGGAATTCGGCGAGGAACATTCCATTGATTTTACGGCTTCGTATAATACATGGGGCATGAATGAAACCAGTATTTATGACCAGACCTCTTTCTATGCAAATGGGAATGAACTGACTTCATACCAACGGCAATTACGGGATATCAACTCACATAACTGGGATTTCCAGCTGGATTATCTGAATAAAATCAATGAGAATCATAAGATTGAAACGGGTTATAAAGGTACTTTAGGCAGGGAAAACAGCCCGGTTGAAACCTTTTCCGGATTGACTGAATCGAATGCTCTGTTTGACGAAGATTTGTATAACCGTTTTATCTATAACCGGGATGTACATGCTGTATATGGTACTTATTCCGGACAACATAATGCGCTTAGTTACCAGATTGGTTTGCGGGGTGAGTATTCGCATATTGAGACGCGCTCACCGGCCTATGGGGAATCCGATGGAGAGGCTGATACGTATAAAACGGATTATTTCAGTTTATTCCCCAGTGCATTTCTTTCGTATGCTTTACCGAATGACAATGAAATCCAGATAAATTATACCCGCCGGATATCACGTCCGTGGGGAGGCCAGTTAAATCCGTTTATGAATATTACGGACTCTACCAACATTTCATTTGGTAATCCCTATCTGGACCCTCAGTATTCAAATGCATTTGAATTGAATTACATTAAGAACTGGGATAATCACCTGCTTTCTTTCTCGGGTTATTACCGTACTACGGATAATGTTATCCAGCGGATTACTTACCGGGACGGCAATGTAATGAAAAGTACATATCAGAATATTTCACAGACTAAAGCTGCAGGAATGGAGATTGTTGCTAAAAATAATCTGTTCCACTTTATGGACCTGACTACCACTGCCAATTTATACTATTCCAAATTAGATGGCTTTACGTATCTGCCGGCTGATGGGGATGAACTTGTTACCGGAGATAATCAGGAAGACTTTTCATGGAATCTGCGCATGATTGCAAACTTTAAATTACCGCAGGCGTATACGCTACAGTTAAATGGTAATTATAATTCCAAACAGCTTATTGCACAGGGAGAAAGAAAAGCCAATTATTCACTGGATGCGGGTATACGAAAATCTTTCCGGGATATTAGTATCAGTATTAATGCACGGGATGTACTGGACTCACGCAAATGGAGTTCCAATACGTCGGGGGCTGGTTTTGAACAGCATGCGGAGAACTGGTTTGGCGGACGCCAGGTGGGCCTGACTGTAACCTATAGCTTCGGTAATATGAAACCCAAACGCCAGCAAAACCGTAACCAGGAAAGCGGCGGTAGCGGATACGAATCGGAGGACTCGTTTATGTAAGGTAGGAAAACTAATTAGTTGGAGAGGATGGTATACAGGTTCTAATCAGGTTTCACTCAAGCAATACTCACGTATCAGACAGGCAAGGAAACCTCCGGTAATAGCACCTAACAGACAGTTTACCCAACACTCGGCAGCCAAAGGAAAAGTACCCCGGAAACAGGCTATATGATACCAATAGATATATCCTATCACTGCTCCGGCAAGTATACCGATTAACGGTTCCCGGTTATTTTTCAGAAAGTTTGTCAACCTGTTCATATCCTTTTCCTTTCTATTATTTTACCTTTTTATAAATATGACGAAGGTTTCTGCCGGAGGTTACTCCCAGAATACGGTTTACTTCTATGCCCTCTTTTAATATAAGGACACTGGGAAAACCGGAAATAGAATGTTCCATGCAAATATCTTCACATGCCATGCCATTGACTTTATAACAGCAAATGTTTATTCCTTCGGCGGCCAAGCGGGTGGAAAGATTGCGTTCCAT
>JAJBTP010000211.1 GCA_020860805.1 Tannerellaceae bacterium
GGATAAAGAATCTTTTTCATAGCGTTTTGTTAGGGGTGTGAAAAGGTAATAAACTATTCATATAGTAAATAAAGCAAATATTTTTATTAATAGGTGTTATCCGGTCATTTTTAACCTTTTATTTATTTACCAGATTATTTTTATCTTTGTTGTCCTTTAGGAAAGTCCGGCGCAGGACATTAAACTCCGCAATATTGAGTTATGGAACATCCGTTAAGTATTTATAATACGCTTACCCGTAGAAAAGAACAGTTTATTCCTTTACATGAGCCTCATATGGGTATGTATGTATGTGGTCCGACAGTATATGGAGATGCCCATCTGGGACATGCCCGTCCTGCTATTACATTTGATATTTTATTCCGTTATCTGAAATATCTGGGTTATAAAGTTCGTTATGTGCGTAATATCACAGATGTAGGCCATCTGGAACATGATGCGGATGCCGGTGAGGATAAGATTGCTAAAAAAGCCCGTCTGGAACAATTGGAACCGATGGAGATTGTACAATTCTATCTGAATCGTTACCATCAGGCTATGGATGCTTTGAATGTCTTACCTCCCAGCATTGAACCACATGCTTCCGGACATATTATTGAACAGATTCAATTGGTGCAGGAAATTTTGGAGAATGGATATGCTTATGAAAGTTGTGGTTCGGTTTATTTCGATGTAGAAAAATATAATAAAGACCATCGGTATGGTATCCTTTCCGGCCGCAATATCGAAGATATGCTAAATACAACCCGTGCATTGGACGGGCAGGATGAAAAACGCAATCCTATCGATTTTGCTCTCTGGAAATGTGCACAACCGGAGCATATTATGCGTTGGCCTTCTCCCTGGAGTGATGGGTTTCCAGGCTGGCATTGTGAATGTACAGCTATGGGTAAAAAGTATCTGGGAGAGCATTTTGATATTCATGGAGGCGGTATGGACCTTATCTTTCCTCACCATGAGTGTGAAATTGCTCAGGCTGTTGCTTCACAGGGAGATGATATGGTTCATTATTGGATGCATAACAATATGATTACGGTAAATGGACAGAAAATGGGTAAGTCTCTGGGTAATTTTATTACCCTGGAAGAATTCTTTACCGGTAGTCATGCGATGTTATCTCAGGCCTATTCACCTATGACTATCCGTTTCTTTATTTTACAGGCTCATTACAGAAGTACGGTTGATTTCAGTAATGAAGCTTTGCAGGCATCAGAAAAAGGAATGAACCGTTTGATGGAAGGCTGGGAAAGTCTGGATAAGCTGAAACCTTCTCCTAGTTCATCTGTGGATGTAAGAGGTATCCGGGAGAAATGTCAGGAAGCCATGAATGATGATCTGAATACACCGGTTGCTATCTCACATTTATTTGATGCCACCCGGATTATCAACTCTGTGAAGGATGGAAAGGAGACTTTATCTGAAGAAGATTTGAAAGAGTTAAAGGATGTATTCCAGTTGTTCCTGTTTGATATTATGGGAATGAAAGATGAAGCTGTTTCCGGAGATAATAGCTATGAATCCTTCAGTAAAGCGGTGGATTTATTACTTACTATCCGGCAGGAAGCGAAAGCGAATAAAGACTGGGCGACTTCAGATAAAATCCGGAATGAGTTATCAGCTTTAGGATTTGAAATAAAAGATACCAAAGAAGGTGCCGAATGGCGTCTGAATAAATAAAGAATGACGCTGGAAGAGTTTTTACAAGGAGATGCTTTTGCTGTCGCTGCCGGTATTGAATTGGTAGAGGTAAGAAGCGGATATGCTAAAGCCCGTATGGAAGTTACCCCTATGCACCTGAACGGTGGTGGGGTCTGCCAGGGCGGCGCTATTTTTACACTGGCAGATTTCGCTTTTGCTGCTGCAACCAATAGTCATGCCCGTATGACTTTCTCGGTTTCGTCAACCATTCATTTCTTTAAATCTGAAGAGGAAGGCTATTTATATGCGGAAGCCCGTGAGGTGTTTGACCATAGGCGGCTTTCTAATTGTGAGGTCCGTGTCACAAATGAAACTGGTGAATTAGTAGCCACTTTTACTGGTACCGGCTACCGGAAAGATATTACTCTGCCATTTAATCCCCTCTCTTAGCTATTTTTATTTCACCTTGGTAAAAGGAATTAGAGGCCCAGCGCAATGAAAAGAATGCTTAATCGCCTGAATTATCTATCTCCCTATTTCGACCCGTGAAGTGAAAGGATATTGTAAATTACGAGACGAATGATAGTAAACTTCAGCAGCTCCTATCTTGAGTTTGGCCCGTACTTTGACAGGTATATGGTTTTCATCATCTCCTATCCAGACTTCGGCAGCTGCTTTGCTTACTTCGAATGCATCATCAAAAATATCTACAAAAAAGTGCCGGGTACGATATTTTAATGTTTCATTTCTTTCTACAATCTGTTGGCCTGAATATCGAAAACCGATATTAACAATATCCTTTCCTATAGCCACTTTAAAGGGAAACTCATCCCCATTCTTTAGATTACTCCAATCTATAGAGCGTAGATACATAGTAGCTCCAATCATATCCAGAACACATCCCGGAGTTACAATAGTTGTATCGATCCGGGTTGTTTCCAGGTTATACCGGTGGGTATGCGTTCTGACATTATTACCCTGATAGGTGAAATTTATATTCTCAACCAGATAATAGTTTTTTTCGTTAGTCCGTTTCGAACTGTATAGCAAATTTAAATCCGGAGAGAAATAACATTCCAGTGTATCTCTCATTTTATATACCCTTTCTGCAAAACCATTTGTACGAAATACTAAACTATAGTTCCAGGCTTTTTGGGACTCAAATTGGGTATTTTTCATCCGGAAGGTCCCATGTCCGGCTTTGGGCATTAATAAACCCCATTTAAAATATATATCATAATTCACTTCTTCTCCGTGGTGAAAAAGTTTTTTATCGACTTTACATTGGGCTATAC
>JAJBTP010000194.1 GCA_020860805.1 Tannerellaceae bacterium
CCCGATATCCCCTCTCTTTGCATCTGCTATAATAAACTGATCCGGATATTTCTCACGCAGATAAGCAACTGTCTGTTCAAATGCTTCTATCCCTTTCAGCCCTAAACTTTCATAAAATGCCAGGTTCGGTTTATAAGCCACACAATAAGCAGCTGTAGCATCAATGATAGCTTTATTAAAGGCCCATAAAGGACTTTCTTCATTTAAAAGATGAACCGGTATTTTTTTTATATCTGTATCCAATCCTATACAAAGGAAAGATTTCTTACGTTTAATATTTTCAAAAAGTTGTTGCTTGTTCATTTTACTCTTTTTTTAATTATAGTTCTGACTCCTTGAGTCTTTCAGCATTTTCCGCAACAATCAGATGGTCTATACAATCCTGTATTTCTCCATCCATAAAAGCCGACAAATTATAGATCGTATAATTAATACGATGATCTGTAATACGTCCCTGCGGATAATTATAGGTACGAATCTTAGCCGACCTGTCACCAGAAGAAACCATTGTTTTTCTTTTGGATGCAATTTCATCCAGGTATTTCTGGTATTCCATATTATAAATACGACTGCGAAGTTCGACCATGGCTTTTGCTTTATTTTTTAACTGAGATTTTTTATCCTGGCATTGCACGGTTATTCCGGTTGGAATATGCACCAGACGAATAGCAGAATAGGTTGTATTTACGGATTGTCCCCCATGCCCGGAAGCACAGAAGATATCCGTACGTATATCCGATTCTTTTATTTCCACATCAAATTCATCTGCTTCAGGCAAAACAGCAACTGTAGCAGCTGACGTATGAACACGTCCCTGTGTTTCTGTCTGGGGTACACGCTGCACCCGGTGAACTCCTGATTCATATTTAAGAATACCATACACCCCTTCACCGGAAACCGTAAAGATTATTTCTTTAAACCCTCCGGAAGTACCTTCCGTATAACTGGTAAGAGCTATTTTCCACCCTTTGCTTTCACAATATTTGACATACATCCGGTATAAATCACCGGCGAAAATAGCTGCTTCATCTCCCCCTGTTCCTCCACGAATTTCTACAATTGCATTTTTATCATCCTGTGGGTCTGCCGGTACCAATAGCAGTTTAATTTCTTCTTCTAATTGAGGAATCCTGTTACTACATGTTTCCAGTTCTTCTCTGGCCATTTCACGTAGTTCGGAATCCTGTTCTGTTTCTAAAATAGTTTTGGATTCTTCAACCCCGTCCAACATCTTTATATATTCAGAGCGGGCCTGAATTATCAATTCTAAATCGTGAAATTCTTTATTCAGTTTGACAAACCGTTTCATATCTGCAAGAACTGCCGGGTCAGTAATTAGTGTACTAACCTCCTCAAAACGGCTTACTAATCCATCTAATCTATTTAATAAACTGCTTTCTGCCATCTATTTAATAGGTAAAACGTCCTTTCCCGCTCTCTATGATTAATTCGTTTTTATCCGCGTCTTCGACAAAACCTACAATCTGTGCTTCAATACCAAAACTCCGGGTGATACGAATAATTTCATCTGCATACTCCGGAGCAACATATAATTCCATACGGTGCCCCATATTGAATACCTTGTACATTTCACTCCAGGAAGTACCGCTTTCTTTCTGAATAATCTCAAAAAGAGGAGGTATAGGAAAAAGATTATTTTTAGTGATTCGTTTATTTTCAACGAAATGCATAACTTTTGTCTGAGCTCCTCCTGAACAATGCACCATTCCATGAATTTCAGGACGTAATACATCAAGTATTTTCTTTATTACCGGGACATAGGTACGTGTCGGAGACAATACTAACTTTCCGGCATTTATACCTAACCCTTCTATTGTATCTGTTAATTTATAAGAGCCGGAATAAACCAAATTATCAGGGACACCAGCATCATAACTTTCCGGATACTTAGCTGCCAGATATTTACTAAATACATCATGCCGGGCAGAAGTTAAACCATTACTCCCGGTTCCTCCATTATATTCTTTTTCGTACGTTGCCTGGCCTGAAGAAGCTAATCCCACAATCACATCCCCATCACTAATCCGGCTATTATCAATCACATCAGCCCGTTTCATCCGACAGGTAACAGTACTATCTACAATAATAGTACGAACCAAATCCCCTACATCGGCAGTCTCGCCACCGGTCGCGTAACAACCTACCCCCATGTCACGTAACTCCGCCAACAATTCATCTGTTCCGTTAATAACAGCAGAAATGACTTCACCCGGAATCAATAGCTTATTTCTTCCAATTGTTGAAGAGACCAAAATATTATCGATAGCTCCTACACAAAGTAAATCATCGATATTCATAATAAGAGCATCCTGAGCAATTCCTTTCCAGACAGAAAGGTCTCCGGTCTCTTTCCAATACATGTAAGCTAATGAAGACTTGGTTCCGGCTCCGTCTGCATGCATAATATTACAATATGCCTCATCTCCTCCCAGAATATCCGGGATTATTTTACAGAATGCTTTCGGATAAATACCTTTATCTATATTCCGGATAGCACTGTGGACATCCTCTTTTGAAGCAGATACTCCACGCAGATTATATCGTTGATCGCTCATTATTTTTGTTATTTGGTCTGCAAAGGTAATACTTTTCAATGTATTTATCTAAGTTTTAACACATCTCCTTCTGCCGGAATATAATCAGGTTCTTTTTTATTCATCTTATAGAGGCTATTAATCTGCAATCCATATTTCTGGGCAATACTATGCATAGACTCTCCTACCTGTACTCTATGAGTATAATGAGGTTTATCTGCTTTTTTCTTTTTCTTTTGTAAATACACAATATCCCCTTTTTCCAAAGGGAAACCCTGAGGCACTTCATTGAATTTCATAAGCTGTTTTGCCTTAAAGCCTGTCGCTAAGGCAATACTTTGAAAATCATCATTCTCTTCTGCATATACATATAA
>JAJBTP010000343.1 GCA_020860805.1 Tannerellaceae bacterium
ATTACCGGTTTTTTATGATAGAAAAGACACCTCCAAATAAACTGGACGTCGTCTGAGTATCTGACTCTTTCATCAAAAGAAATCAGATTATTCTCTAAAAACTCTTTTCTCAGCATCAAAGTAGGTAACAAGAATTTCACTTTCCTACTACGATACACCATAATGGCTTCTTCCGCTGTGTATTCCTTTACAGCATTATTTTCATTTGATACATCAAAGCACTGCGCAGCACTATCATCAACAATCGAAAAGCTGCTTGAGTAAATATCATTCATTGGATAATCGTGACTCATTTGCAGCATATCTTCAAGAAAACATGGAGAAATCACATCGTCAGCATCTACCATAATAACAAAATCGCCCCTTGCATTTTTCAGCCCCATGTTCCTTGCGGCAGATACTCCTCTGTTTGGAGTGTTAATAACTCTATATTCAATTTTGTTTTGTGATGATAGTAAATCTTCGGCAATCAAGGCGGAATTGTCCGGAGTTCCATCATTTACTAGTATTATTTCGAACTCCTTACAATCCTGGTTCAATATAGACTGAATACAGCCTTTAATATATCGCTCTACCTTATAAACCGGGATTATCACTGAAATCATGCTATTCCCTCACTATGCTTTGATATGCTTTTTCAACATTATATTGTTCATTTAAATATTCCACTGCTCTCACACCCATATCCGGATATGCGTCCTTGCATAGAAGAGATTCCTTAATACAATTTCTAAACTTTTCCGGACTATCACTTTCGCACGCCCAGCCAAAGCCATTATTAACGCATACGTCACCAACATCCGTTACGGTATCAGTGCATGTTATAATAGGCATTCCGGCTTCCATGTATGACAAAATCCGCGATGGGAAATTTGGAATTGTAAATCTGTAATCAAGAAATACAAGTCCAACATCACACCCATGCACAAAAGTATCAAACTCCTGCTTTGGCATGAATTCGTATATCCTTAGATTATCAGGTCTCTCTTTTTCGTAAAAGCTCTTAATTAACTCATAATCTACCCCGCTGCCAACAACCACAAAATATGCATCTTTGACAGAATTGCATGCTTTTATGCATTCAATTATAAATGGTACGTTCTGAGGTTTTCCCAAGTTCCCACCATAGAGAAAGACAGTTTTATCTTCCGGGATTTCGAATTTTCTCCTAATTTCATTCCTGTCAAAGATAGAGGTCTTTACATAATGTGGTTTTATGGCATTAGGACATATTTCAACTTTTTGGGGATCAATGTCAGTGTTGTGCCCTATAATATAATTACAGTTTGCTTTACTCATGCACCCGATTGTATCGGAAAGTGTATACAACTGTTTTTCTTTGTTCCGAAAATATTTATAAAGCAAACCCCTGATGCCGGTCTCAGTCATCATCCCAAGGTCAACGGAATTCTGAGGAAAGATGTCTTTAAGCATCAGATATGTTCTTGCTCTGTCTCTTCTTTTTACAAAACTAACCGCCCCAGCCAAAGTAATCGGAGGAGTTGAATATAATATTAAATCGAATTTCTCTTTTGCATAATATTTTCTGATAGCTCTTTTAAAGCGCGACTCGACTGTAACAGTTGCTATTCCTTTCTCAATAAGATTTTTACTGCCAAGTTCACCAGTCGCAACCTTGAGCAGGCTCCAGTCTCCATGGTCTTCTATACCGGCCTCACCCTCCGATTTACTGCGAGGAGTTACTATGTAGGGTTTATGCCCATGTTCAATAAAGCACTCCATCAGATCAGAATATATATTATGCATGTCTAATCCTGTGAAGCGATTCATAGTTAAAAATAATATCTTCATAGCATCTCCTCATTTAGTAAATCATCTACTTCTACGCTCTATACAGTGGGAAATACGATGCTGTTGTATCAAAATCAGCATCTTCGGCACTCCTGCATTCAACAGCCTTATTATATGCTTCCCGGTTATATATGTACTTACCAATGAAAAACGGAACATCCGGGTCAGGCGTGAAGGTTCTCTTATATCTATAGATACCATCATCCTTATGATAGCCACCGCCAAGTATAAACTTCTCTCTTCCGGTTTCATTGCACCAGCGAATGATACCGTCTTTCAAAAAGTCATTCGGTCGAAGTGAATAATACTCCGTGTTCGTTCCACCCAAAAATGAATAAGCATATTTTTCTGAGCAAAGAACAAGTTCTGTAGATATTACCACACCGTCTTTCAAAACGTAAAAATACATGAAGTTTTCCGGCAGCCTTGCTGCAATGTCTTCAAAATAGCTCCTGTCAAAATAATAAAACTTCTCAGCAGAGTTGCGATCCATTGTGTCATAATAAATCTTCAGAAAATCATCCAAGTGCTCAGTGGTAGACTCCACTAAAAGCTCTAATCCGTTCGACCCGGCTTTTTTCACGTTCTTGCGTACTTTGTGCTCGTACCTCATCCAAATCTCATCATATGGATAGGTCGTATCGACAACTACGTTGTCAAGAACCTGCGCCGTTTCGCCATAAAACCTTTCACGGACATCAACGTTATCAAAAAGATGGAATCGAACAAACTCACAGATTATATTGTGCTCATGGCAATACGCTGTAAAAGCACTCTTATATTCTTCAATAAGCCTATCTTTGTCCGCTGACTCCAATATAACAGGTCCGCCATAGCCATACGGAGTAACTATATCATAGTATTTTTGTCCATTTATAGGCCACTTAACCTCTCTTAAAATAAAGGTATTCTGAATTGTTCCATACTCGCTCTTAAAAGTAAAAGTATCGCTCTCTCCGTCTATATTACGGTAAACCTTAGCGTACTCAGGGTTAAAATATAAATCCATCATGCCACCTCATGCTGCTTTCTCAAAGGTGGCATAAATAGTATTACAGAATTCCCCCCCCCGGGGAGTGGCGGGGAGGATTGGGGTATTAAAGGAATTTTCA
>JAJBTP010000352.1 GCA_020860805.1 Tannerellaceae bacterium
TTGAAGGATTAACTCAAAAATACAAAAATTCAAATGTGAAATTTATTTATGCAGAAGGATGTGACTTAATTACAGATGACAAAAGTGGATTCAACAACGCAGTTGCTACTGCTAAAAAAGCAGATATCATCATCGCTGCCATGGGAGAAGATTTTAATTATAGTGGAGAAGCTGCCAGTCGTACGGATATTCGTCTGCCAGGAGTTCAGCAGGATTTACTCAAAGAATTAAAAGCAACGGGAAAACCCATAGGTTTAGTACTGACGAATGGTCGTCCGCTCGATTTATCCTGGGAAGATGAAAATATGGATGTTATTCTGGAAGCCTGGTATCTGGGTACGATGGCCGGTCATGGAATGGCGGATGTTATCAGTGGAGATTACAATCCTTCTGCACGTCTGACAATGTCGTTTCCCCGTAATGTAGGACAATTACCCATTTATTATAATTATAAGAACACAGGTCGTCCGTTACCTCCGGAAGATCCTAAAATGGATTATAAATCTTCTTATCTGGATGTTGCCAATTCACCCCTTTATCCCTTTGGATATGGATTAAGCTATACTACATTTGAAATCCGGAACATGCAATTAGATAAAAATACATTCTCCGACAATGGAACCATTACTGTAACAGCAGATGCAGTAAATACGGGAAATGTAGATGGAGAATTGGTGGTTCAACTATATATCCGTGATTTGGTGGCCAGTGTCACCCGTCCCGTAAAAGAGCTTAAAGGTTTTGACAAAATAGCCTTGCAAGCCGGTGAAACAAAAAAAATAACTTTTACTATCGATAAAACCGCTTTGGAATTCTATGATGCAAATCTGGAAAAAATCGCAGAACCAGGAGAATTTCAGGTATGGGTAGCTACACATGCTATGGACGATTCTAACCAGGCTATTTTCTCATATGAGAATTAATGGTTGTACAAAAGTTGTATAAGATATGAATAAACAAATAAAAAAATATTTATCTACTTTTTCTTTCTTATATTCTCTTTGCAGACCGGTTATAGCCAATCCATGCAGGCCAACACCTATTGTAACCCGCTGGATATTGACTATACTTATATGATATATAACTCAGATAGAAACCTCTCCTATCGTTCCGGAGCAGACCCATCAGTAGTTGAATTCCGGGGAGAATATTATATGTTTGTAACCCGTTCTATGGGATATTGGCACTCAACCAACCTCTTAAACTGGGATTTTATTACTCCTGTTAAAAACTGGTATCCACAGGGTAGTAATGCGCCCACTGCACGGAATTATAAAGATTCGGTTTTGTATGTTGCCGGTGATCCTTCCGGTGCCATGAGTATCCTTTATGCAGATAATCCCAAGAAAGGAGACTGGAATGCTGTTCCTGCTATTCTCCATGATTTACAGGACCCGGATTTATTTATTGATGATGACGGACAAGCCTATATGTTCTGGGGCTCATCTAATGTATACCCGTTACGGGGAAAAAACTGAATAAAAACAATCGTTTCCTGGTTGAAAGTGAAACGGTTGAATTATTCGGACTGGATATGGAGAAACATGGTTGGGAGCGGTTTGGAGAAAATCATACCGATACTATTTTGGGAGGTTATATGGAAGGAGCCTGGTTAACCAAATACAATGGGACTTATTATATGCAGTACGCCGCGCCGGGAACTGAGTTTAATGTATATGCTGACGGTGTATACACAGCGAAACATCCTTTAGGTCCTTACACCTACGCACCTAATAACCCTATCAGTTACAAACCTGGTGGATTTATGAATGGGGCCGGGCATGGTAGTACAGTGATAGGTCCCGGCAATAATTACTGGCATTTTGGTTCCATGTCTCTTTCCGCAACCGTTAACTGGGAACGCCGGCTATGTATGTTTCCAGCTTTCTTTGATAAAGACGGATTAATGTATTGCGATACCCGCTTTGGAGATTATCCACATTATGCACCTGCCGAAGCGGGAAAACAGGGCGATTTCACCGGTTGGATGCTTCTGTCTTATAAAAAGCCGGTTAAAGCGTCCTCTTATACCGGAGAATTCGCACCAGAATATATAAGGGATGAAAACTGTAAAACCTTTTGGCTGGCAAAAACAAAGAGTGACAGAGAATGGGTAGAAATCGATTTACAACAACCGGGTACGGTTTACGCTGTTCAGGTGAACTACCATGATTATCAATCAAATCTGTACAGGCGTATTCCGAACCTGTGGCATCGGTATCTGATAGAAGGTTCTCCGGATGGTAAAGAATGGGTAATCCTGGCAGACCGCACAAACAGTTTTAAAGATACTCCAAATGATTATGTACAGGTTGATACCCCATCCAGGGTTCGATATATACGATATAAAAATATAGAAGTACCTACTCCTCATCTGGCAATATCCGGACTCCGGATATTCGGAACAGGGGAAGGGAAAAGACCGGTTCCGGTAAAGAAATTCCAGGTTGAACGTCAGGCTGACCAACGGGATGCATTACTTACCTGGGAACCCGTAAAAGGTGCACAGGGATATAACATACGTTGGGGCATTGCTCCTGACAAACTTTATACTTCCTGGCTTGTATATGAAGAAAATGAATTATATATAAGGAGCCTTACAGTAGGGCTGGAATATTTTTTTGCCATTGAAGCTTTCAATGAAAATGGAGTATCCCCTCTCTCCCCCATACAACCTACCGGAAAACAGTAGTACCCCATTTCTCATGAGGTAAAGTGCAAAACTTTACCTCATGAGAAATCATAGAGCCTTCCATGTATTAAAAAGCTAATAATCAATATAACCAGGATAATATATATCTTATTATTCGTAAGAAAAACTTGTGAAAATATAAAACAGGACAAATAACAATTTGTGAAAACCTTTTATTAGCATTTTTATCACAGTACAAAATTAGAAGGGAATAGTTAGGATTACTA
>JAJBTP010000628.1 GCA_020860805.1 Tannerellaceae bacterium
TATTAATCCTACTGTATATAAAATAAGAACAAACTCTCCTGAATTGGTACAAGCGTCTTTGTCTGGTTCCGGAGACTTTAAATTGAATAACCTTCAAAAAGGTGGAAGTTTTAAACTTTCTATGGCTGGAAGTGGAAAAACTACAATTAATCGGGTTGATATTAATGAAGTAAATCTGAATATGTCTGGTTCCGGTAGAATAGAAATCCAACAAATCTCAGCCAATTCTATAAAAGGTAATATCTCTGGTAGTGGAAAAGTTTCTTTGAATGGGATAGCTAAAGAAGGAAACCTGAATGTGTCCGGAAGTGGAAAAGTAAATGCAGAAGATTGCCGGATGGAGACTGCTAAAGCTACTGTTTCAGGGTCCGGAACGGTATCAGTATATGTAACAGAAAAATTAACGGGCAATGTCGCAGGTAGTGGAAAAATATATTATAAAGGAAATCCATCAGTTAATACCAGCGTTGCCGGTTCCGGAAAAGTTAAAAGTATAGATTAAATTATTCTTTTCCTTATCTTTGTGCCAAACCATCTTATTTATAGACATAAAAAACAAATACGTATGAAGACAAAAGGTTTCTTTTTGTTGGTTTGTATCCTGATAACAAACATGGTGAGTGCACAGGTAAAAGTAACAGGAAATGGCGAAATTA
Source organism: Tannerellaceae bacterium (assembly GCA_020860805.1). Taxonomy (GTDB): domain Bacteria; phylum Bacteroidota; class Bacteroidia; order Bacteroidales; family Tannerellaceae; genus UBA4116. The sequence goes on from JAJBTP010000628.1 coordinate 657, forward strand.
TTACCCGTGAATTCGATATAATCGAGTATAATAAACTTAGTGTGAATGGTTTTTTTGATGTAATTTATGAACAGGTAGATGGTGAACCTTATCTGGAAGTTACCCTGGATGAAAATCTGATGCCTTTTGTAGATGTACAAATTAAAGACCGTCAGATGACTATCCGTTTTAAAGGAATTAAAGTTGAAAAAATAACTACCGGAATAATAAAGACTAATTCCAAATGGTTGCGAGAAGCTAAAATTGCCGGAAATGCTGGTTTTAAACTTATGACTCCTATGAAAGGAGATGAGTTGGTTATCAAAGGACATGATAATTCTTTGATAGAATTAAAGAATCCTTTAGAACTGGGAAAGCTTGATTTAAATATTTCCGGTAGTGCTAACATTATTGTAGAAGAATTAATTACAGAAAATCTGGATTGTAATATTAGCGGTTCCGGATCTATGAAGCTAGTTAAAGGACAAACTAAACATGCTATTTATAATATTAAGAATAGTGGGCTTATTCAGGCATATGGCGTAGAAGCAACTGAAGCTATAGCTAAAGTCATGGCTGGTGGAACGATGGAAATTAATGTAACAGATGCATTGAATGTCCAGATGTTGGGAAATGGAATTATCCGTTATAAGGGAAGTCCACACACTATCCAACAAAAGAAATTAGGAAAAGGAAGTATTGATAAAGTAGAATAAATAGACTTTACAACCATCCTTTTTCACGATACCATTGAATGGATTCTTCTAATCCTTTCTCAAGATTGTAGGAAGGCTTGAAATTAAGATCATCCTGAAGGGGCGAAATATCACAAATCCAGTTTCGTTGTTTCAGGATGATAAATTTATCCGAATTTAGAGTCATACTTTTATTCAGAAATTTTCCGATCTGCTCGGAACAAATACAAGCAATGTGTACTAACCAAAGAGGTATACGACCCCGTAAGACAAATTTTTTTCCTATTATTTTTTGAATAAGTCTTGCAAACTCTTCATCCGTATATATATCCCCATCAGCTACAAAATATTCTTTGTTTTTTATCTCTTTTTTCTCTAGTGCATTAATTGCTATATAAGCCAGATCTTTTACGTAAATAAAAGTAATCCGTTGTGGGGTGCGTCCGACAACAAAGTCAATTCCGGCATTGATGCTTTTAATCTCCATAAAGTAATCTTTCTCACCTGGACCGTATACCCCTGTTGGCCGTAAAATTATGTAAGGAAACCAATTTTGGGAGCGTACATAATTTTCAGCATTTAACTTACTTTTACCATAAGCTGTGTCAGGAATCTGGGGATCTGTAAGCCGGATAGGAGTAAAAGTAGATTCATCTCCTTTGCCAAAGCTACTGAGACTACTCATAAGAATGAACTTTTGTAGCTTACAATCTGCTGCTTTTAAAGCTTCTATAAGATGTTGGGTATATAAAGAATTTACAATCTCAAAATTCTTTTTATTAATTGTTTTGGTGAGTCCTGCATTATGAATTACATAATCCCAGTTTCCGTGTTCTTTTGTAAACTCTATAATTTGTTTTGTTAAGGCTTCCGGTGAATTATATTTCAGATCAATCAAATGTATATGTGTATCAGAGAGATTGTCGGTCTTACTACTTTTCCGTACTCCAGCCCATACTTCATAACCACGGGATAACGCTTCCTGAACCAAAAAGCCTCCGATAAAGCCGCTGGCTCCTGTTATTAATATTTTTTTTCTTATATTTTCCGACATGTATAAGTCTGTTTTAGAGTTCGTGTTCTTTCGTATTGCAACAACTTGTATGAGATTTCAAAATACGATGAGGCAGATGTCCATGCCCAATTAATTCGATAGGACAGGCATATTTGTCGTCCAGCCATTCAGTAGAAACATCCGCCCCCGGGTGATAATGAAGTGATTCATTCACACAGGCAATATTTTTTACCATACTTAAAACGGTGCCTATATCATGAGATACAAGAATAATAGCAGTCTCCTTATTAATTTCCTCCAAAAGCTGATAAAACCGTGATTCGAATCGTTTATCTACATATGAATTAGGTTCATCCAGAATTAATAACTGAGGCCTGGATACAATGGACCTTCCTAATAAAACTCTTTGTAACTGTCCACCAGATAGTTCACCAATAGGACGATTGGGTAAGTCTTCCAAATTCATTTGTTGGATAATCTCCCGGATTCTTTCTTTTTGTATAGAGGTGAAATTCTGAAACCGGGGTTTTTCTGAGGCTAATCCTGAACTAATAACTTCCCAAACAGTAATAG
>JAJBTP010000324.1 GCA_020860805.1 Tannerellaceae bacterium
AAAGATACCTACCTTTGAAGAAAATTTAGAATTATAAATGGAAATAGGAAAATATAATACGCTTACCATTGTAAAAGACCTGGACTTTGGTGTTTATCTGGATGGTGGGAATGGTTTAAAAATACTTTTACCGGCCAGATATGTCCCGAAAAATGTTAAACCGGGCATAGAAGTAGAAGTGTTTATCTATCACGACAACGAAGGACGCCTTATTGCAACCACAGACCGTCCATACGCCATAGCCGGGGAGTTTGCATTTATGACAGTCAAATCAGTTAATAATACAGGTGCATTTCTGGATTGGGGTATTATGAAAGATTTACTGGTTCCTTACCGGGAACAAAAGGTAAAAATGAAAGAAGACCGTGTATATCTTGTATATGTACATGTAGACCATGTAACGCAACGCATTGTTGCTTCTGCAAGAATTGATAAATACCTGGATAATGTATTACCGGAATATGCGCCCAATCAGGAAGTAGATTTACTGGTGGCCGAAGAAACCGAAATCGGGTATAAAGTAATCATCAATAATCTACACTGGGGATTAGTATACCGGAATGAAATATTCCGTCCTCTGGAGTTGGGTGACCGTTTAAAAGGATATATTAAAGAGGTACGGGAAGACGAAAAAATAGATGTCAGTATCACTCCGCTAGGTTATAAAAAGTGAGTAGTATTACTGAACAAATTCTGGATTCCCTGAAAGGCCAGGGAGGATTTCTACCCATCCATGACAAAAGCGACCCGGAACAAATCTATGCAATTTTCCAATGCAGTAAAAAAGCCTTTAAACAAGCTATCGGTGCATTATACAAAGAAAAGAAAATCACCATCGAACCCAACGGAATCCGACTGGTATGAAAAATTATTTTCACCGGCTCATACTAATTTTTGATACGGGTGAATATCTTTTTTGAACGTATCAAAATAAGTTTTCAGACGTATGAAAATGAAAGCGCAGAGTTACGCAGAAAATATTTAAAAGAAAAATAAATATCTGCGTAACTCTGCGCTTTCAGCATATTCTGTGTGCCCTATAAATTATACAGGACAAAAAGTATTAATCCAGCTTCAATACAGCAAGGAAAGCTTTTTGTGGTACTTCTACTGTACCAATTTGTTTCATACGTTTTTTACCTTCCTTCTGTTTCTCCAACAGCTTACGTTTACGGGAAATATCCCCTCCATAACATTTAGCCGTTACGTCCTTACGAACTGCCTTGATGGTTTCACGGGCTATAATCTTAGAACCAATGGCTGCCTGAATAGCTATGTCAAACTGCTGACGGGGTATTAACTCTTTCAGTTTTTCACACATCCGGCGACCAAATGTCACACTATTATCCACATGCGTTAAAGTAGATAAAGCATCTACAGGTTCACCATTCAACAGAATATCTAGTTTAGCCAGCTTACTGGGACGGAAATCATGAATATGATAATCAAAAGAAGCATACCCCTTGGAAATACTTTTCAATTTATCATAAAAATCTATTACAATCTCACCCAAAGGCATATCATAGTGAATCTCTACACGGTCGCCCGAAATATATTCCTGTTTAAGCAATATTCCCCGTTTACCCAGACAGAGTGTCATGATAGGTCCGATATAAGCCATGTTGGTAATAACAGAAGCACGTATATAAGGCTCATCAATATGATCGATTAAGGTTGGGTCCGGTAAACCACTGGGATTATGTACTTCCGTACATTCCCCTTTTCTGTCATACACTTTATAGGAAACATTAGGTACCGTAGTGATAACATCCATATTAAACTCGCGATCTAAACGTTCCTGTACGATTTCCATATGTAATAAACCCAGGAAACCACACCGGAAACCAAATCCCAGAGCAGCCGAGCTCTCCGGCTGGAAAGTCAGGGAGGCATCATTTAACTGAAGCTTTTCCAACGATGAACGTAGATTCTCAAAATCTTCACTCTCGATAGGATACACACCGGCAAACACCATAGGCTTTACTTCTTCAAAACCGGCAATACCTTCGGTTGCTCCTCCTTTCACATGCGTAATAGTATCCCCTACCCTTACCTCTTTTGAAGTCTTAATACCGGAAATAATATAACCAACATCCCCTGTACCAATCTCCTGGCGGGGTACCATATTCATTTTCAGAATGCCGATTTCATCTGCATCATACTCTTTACCGGTAGCAATAAACTTCACACGGTCACCTTTACGGATGGTACCGTTTACCACTTTGAAATAAGCGATAATACCCCGGAATGAATTGAATACGGAGTCAAAGATAAGACATTGCAACGGGGCTTCCGGGTCACCTTTAGGTGCCGGAACCTTTTCCACAATGGCTTCCAGAATATCATACACACCTTCTCCGGTTTTACCACTGGTGCGCAGAATATCTTCACGTGCACACCCTAAGAGTTCCACAATCTGATCTTCCACTTCTTCAGGCATTGCACTGGGTAAGTCTATTTTGTTGATAATCGGAATAATCTCCAGATCGTTCTCAATAGCCATATACAGGTTAGAAATGGTTTGTGCCTGGGTTCTCTGTGCAGCGTCAACAATCAGCAAAGCACCTTCACAGGCAGCAATCGAACGGGATACTTCATACGAAAAGTCAACGTGTCCCGGAGTATCAATCAGGTTGAATGTATAATCTTCTCCTTTGTATTTATATTGCATCTGAATCGCATGACTCTTGATAGTAATGCCACGTTCACGCTCCAGATCCATATCGTCCAATACCTGTGCCTGTAAATCTTTTGCATCAATAGTTTTGGTATATTCCAGCAAACGATCGGCTAAAGTACTCTTACCATGGTCAATATGGGCGATAATACAAAAATTGCGTATATTCTTCATCTATAAATTCTATTTGAAATGCAAAGATAGTAAAAAGTTCGCTTTACTCACGGTAGTTAG
>JAJBTP010000430.1 GCA_020860805.1 Tannerellaceae bacterium
TTATATAGCTGATTAAATACTATGATCTACGGTTACATTCGGGTAAGTACCGACAAACAGAACACTGAAAACCAGCGTTTTGAAATAAAGAAATTCACAGATTCAAAAGGAATTGTAATTGATTGCTGGGTAAAAGAAACAATCAGTGGTACCAAAAACGTAAAAGACAGGGCGCTTAGCAAACTTCTCAGAAAAATAAAAAGAGGAGATACACTTATCACGACCGAATTGTCACGCCTGGGAAGAAGCCTGATGCAGGTAATGAGCTTTCTGCATATCTGCATGGAAAAAGAAATTATAGTATTAACCGTCAAAGAACGGTACGAATTAGGTAACAATATCAACAGCAAAATTCTGGCTTTTGCCTTTAGCCTGAGCGCCGAAATCGAACGTAATCTTATTTCCCAGCGTAACAAAGAATCACTTGCCCGACTCTAAAATTAAGGGGTAAAGCTGGGACGCCCCACAGGTAAAAAATCCACCCGCAAAAACTATCCGGTAAAGATGAAATTATCCGGAAACTACTTTCCCAGAATCATACAAAATTATATATTAGTAAAAAATTAGGAGTAAGCAGGCAGACTCTTCGTCTTTATATACAGCAAAATGAAAACCTTTTTCCTGAAAATAAAGAATAACCTTAGAAGACGCAGGTTCCACCCTTACATCTAATAGAAAACCCGTGTACATCTTTTGTTTTCCCCTTATACATGTTTATACAAAGAGCTGTTCTTTTTATAGAATCACCCGGGTCAGTAACGTTGCTGACCCAGGTAACGAACCTTGCTGACCGGGGTGGAAAACGTTTGCTACCCGGGTAGCAAACATAGATTGTCGTATTCTGTTCAAAAAACGAACAGCAAGTGAATATAAACAGACCAGTATCTATAAAAACACCCACGTATAAACATTTAGTCAACTTATTTTTTATATTTGTAAAGATTGTATGCTTTGTCTAATTACTTAAATATAAATTCAGTATGGAAAGAACACTTGTAATCCTTAAACCTTGTACTATTGAACGAGGACTAATAGGTGAAATCATCTCCCGGTTTGAGAAAAAGGGACTTATTTTAGCAGCCATGAAGATGATTTGGTTAACAGATAAACTACTGAGCGAACATTACGCACATTTAAAAGATCAACCCTTTTTCCAACGGGTTAAAGATGCGATGCGGGTATGTCCTGTGATTGTATGTTGCTGGGAAGGGCTGGAAGCCATAGAAGTAGTACGCAATATGGCCGGAAAAACCAACGGGCGGCTTGCTGCTCCGGGTACAATCCGTGGAGATTACAGTATGAGTGTACAGGAAAACATTGTGCATGCATCCGATTCTGTAGCCACTGCAGAAGCCGAAATCAAACGTTTTTTTGATGAAGATGAAGTATATACCTATACATTCAGCTATCTGAGCAATCTGTACGCAAACGACGAAAAATAAAAACACCACCTGTTCCCCGCGAAAGCGGGGAGCTTTTCCGAACCTTAATAAATTTAAACTTTCCCCGTTTCTTTAAGTCTGATAAAATAATAATAGATATATTTGACGTAAACTATCAAAGAACATACGTGAAAAATAAAGAATGTACACATATATATAAGCACTCTAAATGGGCTATTTGTCTCCTTTTAGTCCTTGTTTCATCCCATTTTTCTTTTACGGCAAATGCCGGTGATACTAATTGGCATCCGTTATTTGGCAAAAACCTGAGTCGTGCCGATTATAATGAAGATGTATGGTTTTTAAAAGGAAATATTTTGCATGCGGGTCCATACGAATGCATCTGGAGCCTGAATGAATACAACTCCTTCGAATTGGATTTAGAGTTTCAGAATGAAGCAGGTGCCAGTAGCTATCTGTTAATCTGTTGTTCGGATCCGGGAAACTGGATAAATAACTCTGTCCAGATAGCCCTGAATGATGTATCGGCAGTAACCGATATCAATCCGGGTGAAATTGTTTGCGGGTCAGTAAAAGGATATCCGTTTCCTGTAAAAGAAGGAGTCTTAAAAAAAGCAGGAGAATGGAATCATTTACGGGTAAAATATGCCGGTGGACGTGTTTCTGTGATTCTGAACGGACGCAAAGTAACAGATGGTGAAATCAATACGCCGGAAGAGGTACGGGGTCCCGGATTTATCGGACTTGAAGGCTATAGGACAGAAGCGCCTGTTATTTACCGGAATATACGTATCCGTTCCGTAAAAGATCCGGAAAGCGGTTCCCCTTCCAATAAAAGAGAAGGAAAAACCGGTTCCCGGATATTTCCACAGTATTAATAATCATCTTTTACTTAACCACTGTTCCGCCGTTGGTATGAATTTCTGAGGCTTTGGTTATGATTACCTGTTTGACTCCGGTATCCACCGCCTCGTATGAATTTTCCAGCTTAGGAATCATTCCTCCCTGGATAACACCTGATTCCACCAGTTGGCTGAAAGTTTCACGGGTTATTTCCGGTATTACGCTATCTTCGTCATTCTCATCCCGGAGAACACCTTTTTTCTCAAAGCAATACATCAAAGTCACATCAAAATAAGAAGCCAGTGCTTTAGCAGCTTCTCCGGCAATGGTATCCGCATTCGTATTCAGCATATGTCCCTGCTTATCATGGGTCAGCGGAGCCAGTACAGGAACAACTCCCTGCTCTATCAAAGAGGCAAGTACAGCGCCATTTACTTCTTTTACATCGCCTACAAAACCATAATCCACCTCTTTTACAGGACGTTTATCAGAGCGCATGATATTCATATCCGCACCCGTCAGTCCTAATGCATTGACACCTACCGCCTGCAATCCGGCAACAATGTTTTTATTTACCAATCCTCCGTACACCATAGTGACTACACGTAATGTCCCGGCATCTGTAATACGGCGGCCATTTACCATATGGCTTTCAATGC
>JAJBTP010000455.1 GCA_020860805.1 Tannerellaceae bacterium
TTAAGATGTTGCAAACGTACTGAAAGTTTATGATTTTAAAAAGAATTTTTGATACATCATTTTAATCTTTACCTTTTTAAACCTAAAACAGAAAAAATGAAGGTTATACACTTATATGTTTTATTATCTATATTACTCTTTACTCCTTTATTTATAAAGGCTCAGGATAAAGATATTGAAGATGCGTTAATTTATAGAACAGAAGTTTTTGGTTCAGTTGCCACAAGTTCTACTACTCCATTCTGGACAGTAAGTAATAAATATGGTAAAATTCCCTTAGATAGTAACAATGCACTTTTAACTGTCGGAGTATTCCAAAAACAACACTTGGGAAAAGGTTTTTACTGGAATGCCGGACTGGATTTAGTAGCATCAACATCACGTTATCGTAATATATTTCTCCAGCAGTTATATGCAGAAGTTGGCTACAAAGCTTTACTTTTAAGTATTGGCAGTAAAGAAAAATATACATCTCTCTGGGATCGTTCCCTTAGTTCTGGGGATATGGTTTTCTCTTCTAATGCACGTCCTATTCCGGAAATCAATTTAAGTATCCCCGAATTTGCAATTCTTCCCTGGACAGCTGGATGGCTACAGGTAAAAGGTGATTTTGCTGTTGGTAAATCCTTTGACACCCGCTATTTAGAACACTTTGTTAACGACGGAAAAACGTATGTAACAGACATTTTGTGGCATCATAAATCTTTTTATTTACAAGTTCTGGATACCCAAAATGGGTCTCCTTTCTCTGCAACATTAGGCATACAACATTGGGCACAATGGGGCGGTACCTCCACAAATCCCAGAATAGGAAAACAACCTCAATCTTTAAAAGATTTGATTAGAATTATCATGTTTAAAGAAGGGGGATCTGATGCCACTATTAATGACCAGGACAATGCTTTAGGAAATCACTATGGTTCATATGATATAAAATTCAGTTATAACCAAAAGGCTTGGAAAGCATCTGTTTACCATCAACGTTTTTTTGAAGATAAATCCGGTGTGGAGTGGGCAAACAGGTGGGATGGAATATGGGGAGCAGAAATTGAACTAAAACATATATCTTGGTTACGAAAAATTGTTTTCGAAGTAATAGAAACAAGAAACCAATCAGGACCATTCCATTTTCTTGACTTTGATAGAGATGCGCATACCGGACGAGGTGGAGGTGCAGATAATTATTATAATAATGGAGAATATGTGACCGGAGTATCTTATTTCAATCGTTCTTTGGCATCCCCTTTACTCCGTTCTCCGGAATATAATGAAGATGGTTCTTTAGGCTTCAAATGCAACCGGATTAATGATTGGCATTTAGGTGCGAATGGAGATATTAATGACCGGATTAGTTATCGCTTTCTATTTACGATAATGAATAACTGGGGAACTCATTATAGTCCTTATCTTTCAAAGAAAGCAGGTACATCGTGTTTAGTCGATATAACCTATCAAAATCCACGGCTAAAAGATTGATACTTTACAGGTTCTATATCCAATGATACTGGAAATATTTTTGATAATGGTATTGGTTTTAGTTTATCTATTGTAAAACAGGGAAGTCTTAAAAACTGGTAAATTCACTATTTAAATTCCTCCCATAAAACAGAAGCTATAGTTTCCTGACTTTGCTCTGCCAGTTTTTGTTGTTCTTTACCCGTAGATTCTAATCCCACTGTTGAAATGGGAGGGTGGATAATCATTTCTAAACAATAACGTTTTATATTTAATGAACCTATTGGCAAAACATGAAATGGTCCATTCAAAGTAATAGGTATAATAGGTAAACTTTGAGCAATAGCCATTTGATAAGCACCTCTTTTAAAACGTATCATTTTACCATCATAAGTACGCGATCCCTCCGGAAAAACTATTATTGAAGCTCCTTTCTTCAATACTTTTTCCGCTTCCTGTACTGATTTAGTTGCAGCTGTTACAGTTGAATTATCCACAAAAATAAATCCGGCAGCCCGACAGGCAGCTCCGACAAAAGGAATCTTCATAATACCTGCTTTCATAACCCATTTGACAGGTATACCTAAGAAACCATAAATCAAAAAAATATCAAATGCACCCTGATGATTAGCAACAAAAACATAAGATTGGCCCGATTTTATATGTTCACGCCCTTTTACCTTTACCGGACACAAAGCCATATAACAGGTCAGGCGTGACCATATCATACCCGGATAATAAGAAAATATGTGTTCTCCTCCCAAAAGACATCCGGCAATAGTAATTAAAGCCGTTAACAATGTCAATATCAAAAAGAAAGGAACTCCTAATAGCCATATATAAAGGACATAAAGTATTCTCAACATTCGAAACGACATTTTATAATACAAAGATAAAACCTAAATTAATCGGAATTATTATTTTTATTCTAAAATATTTTCGCAATCGGGTTATTATTGCTTTATTTGTGGTAGAAAAAAATTATAAACATCTATAACCATGAACGGATTTGTAAAATATGTAGGAGTCCTGGTACTCCTTATTGGTGTAGCTATTCTTGCCATACCTGCGTTAACCGGCAGTATAACAAATACACTGCTTCTTGTTGGCCTTGGAATGATTATCGTGGGTTATGTAGGGCATATCTTCATCAATAAAAAAGTAGAATAATTCTACTGAAAAAATAAAAAAGAGGGATACTTTTTGCAAGTATCCCTCTTTTTTATATCCGTTTATCCAACCATTCCTTTATCGCTATTACTAAAACCTGATTTTCCTGAGAGGATTGAGTTGATAGCCGTATATATGTATCATCTAATCCCCGGAAATTTGAAGCATCTCTTATCAGAATTCCATATTCTAAATACTTTTTTAAATCGGCAGCTGTCCCTTTCCGCAAACGAACTAAAAAGAATGTAGTTGCTGTAGGAATAATTCCCAAACCGTA
>JAJBTP010000070.1 GCA_020860805.1 Tannerellaceae bacterium
ATAACAAATAATGAAAACAAACAAAAACACAATTCCTTGTATTTTGCTTGGTACAAGTGGAATACTGTCTTTAACTGCCTGTTCTAAAGAAACGAATCAATTACCTAATGTGATAATTATTTTGGCAGATGATGTCGGATATGGTGATTTAAGTTGTTATGGTGAACCAACTATTCAAACACCTAATGTTGATGCTGTTGCTTCCAATGGTTTACGATTTACCGATGCACATGCAACTTCAGCAACCAGTACTCCTTCCCGGTATGGCCTCCTGACAGGGAAATATCCCTGGAGAGTAGAAGGTGCAGGAGTAGCTCCGGGAGATGCAGGTATGATAATTCGTCCGGGTACTTATACTATGGCCTCTTTATTTAAAGAGGGCGGTTATACCACAGGTGCTGTAGGAAAATGGCATTTAGGACTTGGAGAAACTTCCAGACAGAACTGGAATGGTTTTATTACTCCCGGACCTTTGGATATTGGGTTTGATTATTCGTTTTTGATGGCTGCAACCGGTGACCGTGTTCCTTGTGTGTATATAGAAAATCAATATGTACATAATTATGACGAGGCGGCTCCTATTGAAGTAAATTATAGAGAAAATTATCCGGGAGAACCAACCGGACGTGATAATCCGGAATTGCTTAAACTACATCCCAGTCATGGACATGATATGTCGATTGTGAATGGTATATCCCGGATTGGTTATATGAAAGGAGGAGGGAAAGCCCTTTGGCAGGATGAAACTATCGCAGATGTGATAACCGGCAAAGCTGTAGAGTTTATAAAATCTTCTAAAGAAAAACCTTTCTTCCTGTATTTCGGCACAAATGATATCCATGTACCACGTGCCCCCCATCAAAGATTTGTTGGAAAAAGCGGGATGGGAGCAAGAGGGGATGCTATTCTTGCTCTGGATTGGACCGTAGGAGAAATTATGAAAACATTGAAAGAAACCGGTATTGCTGATAATACGCTTGTAATTATTACGAGTGATAATGGTCCTGTTGTTGATGATGGATATAAAGATATGGCAGTGGAATTATTGGGTGAGCATCGTCCCTGGGGAGATTTTCGCGGAGGAAAATATAGTGCTTATGAAGCAGGGACTCGTGTACCATTTATTGTTTACTGGCCCAAAAAGATTAAGCAGGGGATAAGTGATGCGTTGGTTACTCAACTGGATCTTTTTGCTTCTTTGGCTTCATTATTAAATATTTCTCTTCCGGCAGGTGCAGCTCCGGATAGCGAAGATTATATGGAAACCTTTCTGGGAAAAGAACAAAACGGACGTTCCTGGGTAGTTGAACAGAATTTATTTAACACCTTATCCATAGTAGACGAAGGATGGAAGTACATAGAACCCAGTAATGCCCAGGTCTATGGTAGTCATACAAATACAGAATACGGAAATGACCCTCGCCCACAACTCTATAATCTAACGAACGATAAAGGTGAAAAGTTGAATGTATTAGAAGAGTATCCGGATATTACTATTAAACTGGAAACGATGCTTACTGTCATAAAAGCGGGAAAGAAACCCTGATATTTAGTAGTAAACATTATAAAAAACAGAGACACTTAGTAGCCATCCTATGTGTCTCTGTTCTTTTATAGTATTATTGGTTTAGTGCCTGGTCTAAATCGGCAATAATATCATCTGCATTTTCGATACCAACGGAGAGGCGGATCAAATCCGGTGCTACTCCTGCCTCGATAAGTTGTTCATCTGTTAACTGACGGTGGGTATGGCTGGCCGGATGAAGTACGCAGGTCCGTGCATCAGCGACATGGGTAACGATTGCAATAAATTGAAGACTATCCATAGTTTTGATTGCCTTTTCACGTCCGCCTTTTAATCCGAAAGAGAGTACCCCACATGAACCATTTGGTAAATATTTTTTCGCCAGGTCATAATATTTATTTCCTTCTAATTCCGGATAGTTCACCCAGGCTACTTTATCATTGTTCTGTAACCATTGGGCTACTTTCAATGCGTTTTTACAATGTTGGGGCATACGGAGGTGTAGGGTTTTCAAACCGATATTTAACAGAAATGCATTGTGTGGCGAAGGGATAGCTCCTAAATCACGCATTAACTGGCTGGTTGCTTTAGTAATAAAAGCTCCTTTACCAAATGTCCGGGTATAAGTTAATCCGTGATAGGAAGGATCCGGCTCACAGAGGCCGGGATATTTCCCTGCATATTGCTCCCAGTCAAAATTCCCACTATCTACAATACATCCCCCCTACACTGGTTGCATGTCCGTCCATATATTTAGTAGTAGAATGGGTTACAATATCAGCTCCCCATTCAAAAGGACGGCAATTGATAGGCGTTGCAAATGTATTATCAATGATCAAAGGTACACCCTGTTTGTGTGCTATATTCGCAAATTTTTCGATGTCCAGTACCATGACACCGGGATTGGATATAGTTTCCCCAAACAATAATTTTGTATTGGGCTGAAAAGCTTTACTGATTTCTTCTTCACTGGCATCCTGATCCACAAATGTACAGTCGATACCCAGTTTCTTTAATGTTACAGAAAGTAAGTTATACGTTCCGCCATAGATGGTAGAAGCACTAACAATATGATCGCCTGCCTGGCAGATATTGATAAAGGCAAAGAAACTGGCAGCCTGTCCGGAAGCAGTCAATATACCAGCTACTCCACCTTCCAATGCGGCAATTTTTGCAGCCACTGCATCGTTGGTCGGATTTTGCAGGCGTGTATAGAAGTGACCACTTTCTTCCAGATCAAACAGCTTAGCCATTTGTTCACTGGTTTCATACTTAAAAGGGGCACTTTGATAAATCGGAAGAACCCGGGGCGCTCCTTTTTTAGGATTCCAGCCGGCCTGTACGCAAAGC
>JAJBTP010000184.1 GCA_020860805.1 Tannerellaceae bacterium
CCTTAATGATATAAGAGTATGACTCTATAGATTTATGAGTTGGTGACCACTCTATAATATCACTGTAGACAACATTATTAAGAATCACGGATTTAGAACTAAATATCAAAATGAATAAAATTATTTCAATAATTATATATGCTGTATTTCTATTTATTGTTTCAATAAGTAATGCACAAACAGACCAATTTAACCATAAGACGGGAAAATATCTTGTGATTGATGATGCAAATATTTATTACGAAGAGATAGAAAACATAGACAAACCAACACTCATCTTCCTGCATGGCGGTTTTGGAAATATAGAAGATTTTAATCCAATACTCCAAATGTTTACCAAAGATTATCACATTATCGGTATTGACAGTCGGGGACACGGAAAATCCACTTTAGGAACAAATAAGCTTACATATAGCAGGTTGCAATTAGATGTAGAATCCATTATAAAACATTTAGAACTGAAAGATATTAATATTATCGGTTATAGTGATGGTGGAGTTATTGCTTACCGACTCGCTGTAGCGAAGAATATCCCTATACGAAAGATTGTTACTATCGGTGGAACCTGGTGCTTATCTGATGCTGAACTCATGGAAAAATTAATGGCAAACATGACTCCAGAAGAATATAGAAAAGCATTCAGACGCAGCTATGAATTTCACATGAAATATAACCCAGAACCCAATTTTGATAAATTTGCAAAATACTTACATGAAATGTGGATTGACAAAACCGAAAACGGATATCCGCTTGCAACTGTTCAGAATATAGATGTTCCAACACTAATTATTCGAGGAAATGACGACTATATGTTTCCTCTCGAAAGTGCAGTTGAACTTACAACAAAAATAATAAATTCTTCATTACTCAATATTCCATTTGCACCTCACGGAGCATTTAAAAAATATCCGCAAATTTTTGAAGTGATAGTCAAAGATTTTCTACTTAATCATGAGTAAATAACAATAGAAGATATAAACAAAAAATCAAAGTAACAGATGGAACAACCTATACTGAATGAACATAATAAGCGGGAATATCCGCCGATGCACACAGCAGAACACATATTAAATCAAACTATGGTACGTATGTTCGGGTGTGACAGGTCGAAGTCAAGCCATATAGAAAGAAAAAAGAGTAAATGTGATTATTTTCTTGAATCAGAACCTACTGCAGAGGATATCCAAAAAATAGAGAATCAGGTTAACGAAGTCATAGCAGGTAATCATCCGGTAGGTATATCCTTTGTTTCTATAGAAGAAGTTCCGCAAGGGGTTGACCTAAATAAATTACCCATAGATGTCAGCGAAACATTACGGATTGTAAAAGTAGGAGATTATGACGTATGCGCCTGTATTGGTACACATGTGGAAAATACAGCTGAAATAGGCACTTTCAAAATCATTTCTTATGATTACTCAGATGGCCGGCTGCGACTACGGTTTAAACTGGTTTAATATAATCCGAGAGAAGGAAACAAAAAAGCACCGATTGGTGCTCTTTTTGTTAATTGATATATCTTCCGACAAATTCTTTTGTTCGTTCAACATATTCATCGGTGAAATCCCAATAGGCCACCGCATGTTCCACACCCGGTACTACCCATAATTCTTTATCGCCCTGTTTGGCTTCATATACATCATAAACCATCCAGGTGGGTACGTATGTATCTTTATCTCCATGAATAAAGAACATAGGTAAGTTACATTTTTGTACTTGTTTTAATGCGGATGCTTCCTTAAAACTCCAGCCCTCTTTTATCCGGCAGTAAAGCGACGTAGTATATAATAAAGGAAAAGCAGGTAAACCATATTCTGCCTTTAGTTTGTAAGCAAATTCATCCCATACACTGGTATAGCCACAATCTTCTACAAAACATTTGATATTATCCGGCAGATTTTCTCCTGAAGTCATCATAGTAGTAGCTGCTCCCATAGATATCCCATGAATAACCATCCGGGTAGTATCTCCATACATATTTTTAGCAACATCAATCCAGCGGATAACATCCAACCGATCTTTCCAACCCATCCGGATATATTTACCGTCACTTTTTCCGTGAGCTCTTAAATCCGGTAATAATACATTATAGCCTAACTCTCTGTTATATAAATGTCCTATCATCAACATGCGAATAGCATTATCCGTATATCCATGAACGATAAGGGCTGTATTGGGTGAATCCTGTGCCGAACGTATGTATAAAGCATGAAGCCGGGCTCCGTCCGCTGCGGTTATAAATGTATCTCTTAAAGCATTACAGCTACGTAGGCTATCTATCCAGTTTTCCATATGAGGGTGCTCAAAGAGATAGGCATATGAATCTGCTTCATCTGTAGAAGTTACCTTGGATTTTAAAGAAACATCAAACATATATACGCTTCCCCCTATCAGAAGAACCAAAATCAATCCCAGTGTAATACCTAAGATGAATCCTTTATTTTTCCGCATCTCTGATATTTTTCTGTGCTGATACAGCAGCGTACATACTCATGAGGTAAGCAATACCATAAAAGCCTTTCTCACTCAGTAACAAATCCGCATTATATAATCCAATTACTAAAAGAGTAATAGCAGCGATGGTTCCAAACCAGCTAATACCATAAAATATAGGTGTCACTTTAACCCCGTCCATCTTATCCCGGACACTTTTTTGTAAAGCAACTACAGAAAAAAGCCCAAAAAGAAGGATAGTCAGATAGTAGCCTTTTTCATTCAATTCCATTTCTGCATTATATAAACCAACCAGATAAGATATAATTCCTATAATTAAAACAACCCAGGTCGCTGTAATATAAACTGATGACGGGCTATTAGTCACTTTTTCAATGGTCGTTTGCATCTCTGTTCTCTTAACTTCCTCTTCCATTTGTC
>JAJBTP010000591.1 GCA_020860805.1 Tannerellaceae bacterium
TGATAATTATATTCGTGGGAACGAACGATTTTTTTAGTATTTCCTTCCATCAGGTATATCTCTTTTAAGCGTCCCGATGTATCGTATTCGTAATAGGTCGTAATACCTTGTGGATCTGTTTGTGAAGTTATCCCCACCAAAGGTTGGTAAGTATAAGTTATAACCATAGCATTAGCCGGTAAGCTGTTACGGATAGCCTGGTTAATAGTCTTAAGATTATTCCGTAGAGCCTCAGTATTGACTACCGTAAAGTTTTCCAGTTTCCAGACCTGTTCCATTAAAGTTGAATTATTAATGACCGACGAATAGCTAATATCCTCAAATCTGGCGACTGGAAGTGTTTTTATTATATCCCCATATAATCGCTTCGTTAGTGTAATTTCTTTTTACTATCTCTCTGACATTTCCTACATCATCGTATTGATCATAGGTGACTTCTGTTTGTACCGGGCCATTTCCTTCTTTTACCTCTATCGTATAAGGGACTGTAACATTTGAGGAAAAAGCTTTATAATTGGTTTGTATGGAACGTAGAAATTTATTATCGATTGAATCTGTCCGGATAATAACCGGATTGAGCATATTCTTATCCGTCATATTTTGGCAAAAAGATAGATTTTGTCTCAGGTCTTTGGGATATTGAAAACTACTTTTCAGGATGCTTCCATCGCTTTGTTTCTCGTGAATGGCTGATACTTCAAGCTGATTGTTCAGTTTGTTATAAAAATAGTTTCTTACCTGGGTCACCTCCTGTTCCTTATGATAAGATATTTCTTTTACCTGTTTTACTTTAATTAAGCCGGTTCTTGCCAGGATGTTGGTATATTGAAATAATTCGTTACCTGAAAGCGGACGTATACTGAATGGATAGGGTAAAATTCTGTTTGCTGTATTAAAATTGGAAAATGAACGAAAACCTACAATTTTATCTTCCTGATTAAATGTTTGATAGGTGTATTGGATACTTTTTACCAGTGTAAAAACTCCATTTGATTTTTTGTATGTATCAATATACAAAGGATTTCCCCGGGACCAACTCCGGTCTTCCTGGAAATAGTTAAAATAAGGAAGGAAGGTACCTGTTTGCAGAGAGGGGAAAGAGCAGTGGTGAAGAGGATAGTATCTTGCATCTTCAAATAAATATTGAAAAGTGTATTCGGTTTTCCCATTGCTATTATCCGGATATCCTTCGTATTCGATTACTTTCCGGTAGAATACAGGTGCTCCCCCTGTATAAGACATCGGAAGGTTGGGTTCGGATAAGAAATAATCATACAATCTGACTTCCGGATACGGATGATTCAATTCTATTCGCCCCTGTGTATAGCATGTTCCTTTCAGTAGCGAAGTATTATTGTAATTATTATCCTGCGGATTTAAATATTCAAAACTCTTTACAACCGGTTTATCATCCATATCGTGATAGGAAAGAATATTTTTTATACGTAATCCTCCCATAGGGCGATTATTGACAGTCTGGTTTCCTTCGTATTCGAAAATAGTATATCCTCCGGTAGGATAAATTATTTTATTTAGTATGCAGGCTTGTGCATAGATTGGGTTCGCATCCCGGTTGGCAGATGGATACTGTGAAAGGTTATAGTTGGGAATATTATTGTAAGATAGGGGTGTGCTGTTTCCTGCAGCATTATAATATCCCCATGAATCCTGTGAATAATGACTGGCACTGGACGACACCGGGTCATAATAAGGTGGAAGCCCATGGCTGTTATATTCAAAGCTATGAGAAATGGTTTTGTTATGGTCATCCTGTACGGAAAATTTGTCCAGTTTTAACCGGGAGTGGAAATTTTGGGAATGGTCACCGGATGATATATTAGTTTCGAAATAGCTTTGTGTGAAAGAGATTAATTTCGTCCGCTGGTTTTTGTTATTATTTACATGCACATTTATCAGACGGTATTTTCGCCTGTCTGCACGGTCTGAATTATAGGAAAATGTAAGATTTCCCTCCGGAAAGGTGATGGATTTTAATAAGAGTGTATTGTCTGTGGTAATCTTTGATTTGATATATTCTACTCCTTGGGGAACTTTACCGGTATGCGCCACGGTTAATATACTCCTTATGTAATAATCGTAATAATAGGTATTATCCACCGTATAACTAAACGTAATACTTTTATTGTCTGTGGTTTTAATGTGGCTCAAAAACCAACTACTGGTATATTTCTCAGAACCTGTTTGTTTATAGCCTGTTTCTTTGTCTTGAAAGGTATAAACGGTTCCATCATTACCGGTAATAATAAAAATATCTGTGGAGGAGTTATATTCGATTTTATTGTCTGATAAAGGAATTTGAAATAAGTTCCCTTTACTATCAAAACGGAAACTTCCTGACATACCACAGGCATTGTAATAATAAATATCGGATTCCGAATCGTAACTACCTGCCCGTTCGTTGGTATAATACCGTTGTAATGTGCTGATTTGAGTATCTTCTCCTAATTCCTGAATAGCAGCTTCATTTGTTATAGTACCGGTAGCGCCAAATTTAGCATCCGGTATGCCCCGGACAGAACGGGTGATAACACCGCCGGCATTTAATGACCAGCCTAAGCCGACTACACTGGCTATTTTATTGACCTTAATACCGGAAGCGTGATAAGAGATAGATACCGGAAGGGTAAGGGTAGGTAGTTGAATCGTATGAATGGGGATGTCGATATTGACCAGACCATTATACAGGGCTACCGGATATTGTCCGTATTTTCCTAATGCTGCAGCATCTGGTGAAGGGGGTAATCCCGAGAGTGGGGGAATTAGTTCATTACTTGTTTGGCTGTTACTACTTAAGAGGTTAAATAGTAAAATTAAAATCATAAGTTTGTTTCTCATTGTTTAAAACTGTTTTA
>JAJBTP010000612.1 GCA_020860805.1 Tannerellaceae bacterium
ATGAGTAAGAGAGAGTGGAAAATGTTTCCGGTATTTATTTTATCCGGCATGTTGTTTTTTTTGGTGCCTGTTCGGATGAAAAAGAGATACCGGAACCGGGGATAATACCAGCCGTTTATACGTTAAAAAAGACCGAGGTAAGTGATTTTAAAGTTCTTTCGGGAATAAATCAGTTTCAGTCTTTTCTGGAAGTTAATCCGTTGGACTATTTTGACGGGCGTGTCGAACTGGCTGCACCTTCAGAAATACGATTGGAGAATGATTCTTTACAGATTATACGCCCCATGGCATACAGGAGAAGTATAAAGCCAAATGGATGGACGGTAAAATGTCTATCGAAATAGGAGGAACGGATAACTGGATGTACTGTGGAGAGAAGAGGGAAGAGAACGAATTTGTATTTAATACAGGATTCTATATCCAAACCACCCGGAATGCACAACGTTCTTTCAAAGTGACCGGACAGGAATATTCTCTGAAGACTTATGCGGATATTCCATCGGGACAATCGGAAGAGTTCTCCGAACTCATTTGGCTGAGAGCAAGTTATATTTTAGAAGAAACCGGTTTAACCAATGAATAAGATGAAAACAAACGTATTATTCCTTATATATTTTCTGTGTGGAATCCAGCTGATAAATGCAGATAATATCGTACAGCCTAATGCCAGGGAGTTTATTAATAAACAACCGGATAAATTATTTATTGGGGTTATACTGGATAGTAAAAGCCTGAATAAGGATGCTTATGAAATTGTGGATGTCCCTTTAAATCCTGTAACAATAAGCTACTCCCTTCCTTCTGTATATTCACAGTCTCTGCAACCCTCTTATGAGAATATGTACAAAAGTGCCCGGGAAGCCATAGGAGAAAGTGTAAATGTAGGTAACTCTTTTTTGTATACCATACAACAACTTAATTCGTATGAAGGGCTGAGTTGGTACTTCGGACAGGATGTAACTCCCTCTTCTTATTTTGGGACTATCTGGAAACAAAAAGACCCTAAACATTCATTGATAGTGGTGGATATAAAACAAGTCTTTTTCCGTATCGATATGGATTTACCGGTAAATCTCTATGTAGACCCGCAAGCGTTGGAAGAATATGAGTCAGATGATTTAATTTGTGTAACTTCTGTAGGATTTGGAAGAAAAGCTTTAATCGTAATAGAATCTTCTGCTTCTGCAGACAATGTAACAGCTGCCGCAACCGAAGCGATAAAAGATTATACCAAAATAAGTGATAAGAGCAAAACTGTTTTAGCCAATTCAACTATCCGCCTGATGCTGTTAGGCAACCAGCAGGATATAGAGTCAGATACAAATAACCCTTTCGAAATCGTAGACCATTTTATAAATAAAGAAGTAAATCAGGATGATTTCGGAATACCTGTCATTTTCGGCGCATCTTACCTCAAAGACTGGAGTCTTTTTTGTCAATCAATACGGAAAGTAAAATTTTAGTTTCTTTTATCGGTTTAATGTATAGAGCACGCAGAATTCTAAGACTTATGCAAATATTCAGGTCTTAGAATTCTGCGTGCTATTCCGTTTATGCAATAAACCTCTATTTAACCAGATAAAATATTTTTTATATTGTTTCCCGGTGCTTCTTTTTGCTAAGTTTCATATTGAGGACTTCTACCAGCAGGGAGAAGCCAATGGCAAAATAAATATACCCTTTAGGGATTTCCTGTACGGTTTTCCCCCATAAAGAAATCTCTGCCAGATGGGCTGCTTCCAGGATTAACATGACTCCGATTAACATCAGAAAAGAGAGAGCCAGCATTTGAATCGTAGGATGTGTGTTGGCAAACCTGCTGATAGGACCTGAAAAAAGGAGCATTAATAAAACAGATAACACAATAGCGATAACCATAATAGCCATCCCACCACCATATCCGAACTCTTTAAAGCTAACCATTCCGATGGCTGTTAATACACTGTCGAACGAGAAGATGATATCCAGTAAAACAATCTGTATAATAATATGCCAAAAGGTAACCTTTTTACCCATAGTTCCTTCTGTATGTGCAATGCCCTCCAGCTTATCATGAACCTCTGCTACACTTTTGTAAAGAAGGAATAAACCTCCGGCGAAAACGATAATACTTTGTCCGGTTACGTTTCCGTTTAGCCAGGACGTATGAAAGGAAAAGAGTGGTTGGGTGAGGCGCATCAGCAGAGAAATGGCAAACAATAACCCGATACGTGCCAGCATTGCCAGGAGTAATCCCGTTACACGGGCATGCGGCTGCTGGCTTTCCGGCAGTTTGGAGGTCATAATGGAGAGGAAGACGAGGTTATCTATCCCCAGTACTATTTCCAGTAAGGTTAAGGTAATTAACGCCAGCCAGGCGGCAGGTAATAAAAACGTGTGGATTATCTCCATTGTTCAATCTTCTTACATAGTTCGTTTTTGGTGACTGCGTCTACTATGTACCACTTATTTCTGAATTTAATTTTTTCATGTATTTCCCAGATTAATAACCAGTCATTTTCCGTGGAGGGCCGGTCTTTATAAGAGATAATAAGCGCATAATCCTGGGCTATCATGGTTAACATAATACCCGAATCATTCCATACCGTATCATAGTTGGCTGTCTGTAATAACCGGTTGATTTCATCCCACGCTTCGGGAGGAACAACCCCTTGTTTCGATTCATCATCGGTATAGATAATCCGTACCGAATCCATCTGTGCCATATCAATCGAGGGAACATTCCTGGTTTGTGCCGCCCGTTTAAAATTACAGGATATAACTCCTACCAAAAGAAGTAAGATAATGAACGGTAGCTTATTCCAGTGGTTGCCTTTGTAATAATTCATATGTTATTTTTTTATTCCCTTTCATCCGA
>JAJBTP010000063.1 GCA_020860805.1 Tannerellaceae bacterium
AGTTGACTCTTATCGGTTTATAAATGTTATAAACATTGATTAAATATGGCCGCTGTAAATGAAAAACCAAAAATCCGGCACTCATCCTTCAGAAAACAAAAATGCAACTATCGTCTAAAAGATTATGTTAAACAAAAGACGGGCAGAAATATTTATGATGGTTTAGATAAAACGACTATTAAGTTGTGAATATGCGGAAACTCTGATTAGGAGACAGGTAGAATGGATACGAAGGGTAAATCTTCCGGCAGAATATTTGCAGAAAACGAACAATACATCCTCCGCTTTTTGCAGACAGATGATAAAGAAAATTATATGGAAACAACCATGCAAAACAGCGATTATCCAAGAGCCTACGATATGGATGGTTTCGCTGATTACTGCTGGCAGAACACACCCGAAGAAAATGAACTGATTTTCTGCATTTTCGATAAGGCAACTGACACTTATTGTGGATTTTGCAATTTACGGCATACTGATACTGATACCCCGGAGGTAGGCATCAGCCTTCTCAGCGAACATCACTGTAAAGGCATTGGCTATCAGGCTTTAAGAATAATGATGGATACCTATTCCATCACAAATGAGGTTGAGTATTACATCGCAAAAGTTAGCGCGTATAATACGCATTCCCAACATTTAATGGAAAAATTAGGAGCTGTTCAGAGCGGCCGGGAAGACAGCGAGTTTAGACAGGCAGTGAATTCATTAATGAGTAAACCGGACGATACGATCCAATATGTTCTCAGTGATCTTCAGGAAAGGTATGAAGATGAGAACCAGTTAATTGTTTATCATCTTTGATTATATTTGGAAGCACTTAAGAATCCGATACACACAGGTTTAATAATTACAGGGGATGAAAAATATGAGTTATACATTATGTAAAATCTCTGCCTCACTTCTTACGGCGTTGGCGATTGCAGGCTTTTGTTCCGGATGTGCTAATAGTAATATTTATGATAAATTAGAGGACACTTTCCAGAAAACATCTGATTCTTCAAATGTTCTCGACACATATGTGGATGATGTATTAACTCAGGAATATGGAAGCGTGTCAGAAGATGATTATAATTCAGACATACCAACCGGAGTAATGACATCATGTATTCGCGATTTCGATAATGATGGAAGTGATGAACTTCTTGTTTTAATGCTGGAAGCTGACGAAAACTCATATGGAACATCCTATAACCATGTATTTCTCCGTATGTACGAAGAAGAAGACGGGGAAGCTGTATTAACGGACAAGTATTCTGCTCTGGAGTATGTTTTTTCCGGCCTGTACGAAATAAGTGGAATTTTCTTAACCGACTATAATGGGCAGATTTATATTTGCGGCAGCTATTCGGATGCTGATTCCAGGTGGTCTGATGGAAACATTTGGAATTCATTTATACTCACGTATGAAAAGGAAACTTTTGTTTCCAAATATGAAATTGAAAGAAGCAGCGCTGATGTGCCCAGTGATTCATACTATAACACTCTTAGTGAAATGGCCGAGTTCCTTGACGAAATCGGCTTGGAAAATGAATCCAAATATTTTGAGTTGGACATCCCTTCGTTCCGAATGGCAGATGATGAGGAAGAACTCTTAATGATGGTGGTCGGCTCTCCAGATGGAAAATTAGACCATTACAATTATTCATTTGAAAGCCTTGTCTATACCCTAAGTTACTCGGAAAAAGTGGAATATAAAAATTATGAAAACGATGAAGGATATCTATGTCCGTTCAGCACCTTCTATTTGATAAATGAGGAAGACATGGAAATATTGGAATCCGTTAATTCTGCTAATCTTCCATCCGGTAAAAGCCTCGCGCAAATGATGATTAATGAAATCTACGCAACATATGGCTATTCATTTTCTGATAAAAACATACAAAATTATTTTGAACAAAAAAGCTGGTACTATACAACGTATAATTCTGACATGGAAGAAATAAGCGAGACCCTGTCTGCACTAGAAAAAGAAAATATTGAGTATTTGACTACACTCGCCTCAGAAACAAGCAGTTCTGAAACTTCTGAGGAAAAAACCGAAACTTCCTTTTCATTTTCGGATCTCTCAGGGTATACACTTGATTTTTCGAGCGGTGCCGGTGCGTGGCGTACACAGCTTGTTGTTTATGCGGACGAAACATTTGCAGGTGTCTACTCTGATTGGAATGCCGGCTCTATTGGAGTCACAGACGATGGAACTGAATGGAATAGTGAATATTATTGGTGCTGTTTTAATGGGAAATTTTCAAACCTTAAACAGATAAATGATACCACCTGGTCTGCAGAAGTAGAATATTTAGAACAAGATGGCCAGACAGGTGATGAGGATGTTTGGGGAAACGTACTTTATATATGCAGTGATCCATATGGACTGGATGATGTGAAAACGGTATATTTTTACCTCCCGGAATCTAAAGTAATTGATTTGCCGGAGGAATATGTAAACTGGGCGCATTTGGCTGGAGCAACAGAATCTGATTCTGATATACAGTTAGGCAGTTATGGACTATATAATGTAAACGGGCAACAGAGCTTTAGCTGTTCTTATGGAGCTACTGATTATTCTGACCTTGTTTATTATGATGAACGAATTTCTACTGAAAATGATTATATTTTGCCAGAAAGCAGTATAAAGGTTTATACCGCTGATGAACTTTCAGTGCTTACTGCTGACCAACTTCGTATAGTGAGAAATAAAATATATGCCAGACATCACTATATATTTGATGACGAAGATTTGCAGGAATATTTTTATAGCTGTGTGTGGTATTTTGGCATGATTCCAAGTGATGAATTTGAAAGTTCAGTACTTTCAGATATAGAAAAGAAAAATATTGAGGTAATAAATAACGC
>JAJBTP010000470.1 GCA_020860805.1 Tannerellaceae bacterium
ATATTTTTTCATAAATTACTTTTTTAAGGGAGTTACCGGATTTAAATAATTAATCCGGTAACCGGGATAACAATTTAATCTCTTATATTATCAAATGTATGTGTATAAGGACCATCAGCTGTCATATAAATATATACATCGACTGTATATCTGTTCAGATTGGATGGATCTACTAATTCTTCTGGAAATTTAAACGGATCAGGACCCCATTGATCACCTGTACTAAGTCCTTTGGAAGCTAACTCAAAGCAGGATAAATCTTCAATAGATCGTCTGTCACCGTGTGTACTTACACGTCCCCAAACATATTCTTTACCATCAATTGTAGAGATGAATTTATATCTTTCCTCACAACCATCTCCCCAGTCTACTTTTTGTAAAGCTACGTTGTAATCCAGTAATTCAAATACCCCTTTTCCTACGTAGCTGAATTCTTTTTGTACCTGTGTTGCACAATTAAAGATGGTTATTTTCTGAACTTCTTCCATTTCAAAACCTCCTGTCAGGAAGTCAAACTGCAATTTGTAAACACCTGTTTTATTTACCTTATTTTCTCCTGGAGTTGCACCTGTATCTTTGAAACTTTCTTTATCGGCACCAATCGTGAAGCTTCTTGTAATAGCTTGATTTCCTGTGTAAACAATGAAGTTTTCATTTGCTTCCAGTTGGGTGTAAATTTCAAATACACCGTCTTCTATCTCTTTAAACTCCTGAGATTCTCCCAGATTATCACCTGTTTCTGAACCCGGTCCGGCTACGAATAATCCGTATTCAGGTAAATCAATACCATCCAGTCTCTGAACAGATAGGGTATTTACCGCTTTGGAAAGTGTTTTAGTCAGTCCGCGGCTGGATTGTACAGTCCATATAAACTGACCGATTTCTCCATTGGGTATGCCACAACGACCAGCAATGGTATTTAATGTTTTATGACTGATAGTTACCCCGTTTGCTATACCCATGCTACCGCCGGAAACAATGTAAGCCGGATCGGAAAAATCACCACCTTCTTTATCAAAAAGAACATCATAATAAACCACACTTCTGTCTTCGGCAATAGCCCGTTCCCATTCAAAATAAACTCCGGAAGAGGCCGATGCTTTCAGAATGACATGTTTTTCA
The DNA here is from genome assembly GCA_020860805.1 of Tannerellaceae bacterium. GTDB lineage: Bacteria > Bacteroidota > Bacteroidia > Bacteroidales > Tannerellaceae > UBA4116. The sequence continues at coordinate 1,123 of JAJBTP010000470.1, forward strand.
TTAATCGGTTCGTACAGGTTTTCTACAGCTGTTACTGATACTTCCTTGAAATCATTGTCATCTTTACAACTTGTAAAAGTGGTAAATGCAAACAATATAAACGTCAATGTTATAAACAATATTTTGGTATTCATTTCTTTGTATTTTTAATTAATCAATACTATTTATTCATAAACTCTTACCGGAATTAATATCCATCGTTTTGTACCAGATTAGGATTAAGCAGCATTTCTTTTCTTGGTATAGGCCATAAATAATCCCGGTTCCGGTTAAAGCTACGTGCCGGATAAGCGGTTGTAAACGAAGCACCTCTCGGAGGTTCCGGCAGAACATTTTCTGCAATTTTCCAACGGCGGATATCGAAAATCCGTAAACCTTCCAGGGCAAGTTCACAACGGCGCTCATTCCGGATAATTTCACGAAGTTCCTCGTTGCTTGCAGTTGCCGGAAAATCCAATGCTGTGTCTGCTGTAAATTTGGCCCGTTCGCGGATCGGACGAATGGTCTTATCCCAGATATCTTTATTCATTTGTCCTAACTCATGCATGGCTTCTGCGTACATAAGTAATACATCAGCAAAACGAATCGTTGGAATATTGACATTACAGTCCCATTTAGCAGTATAAGCTGCAGGACTTGGATCGGCATATTTCCGGTAATAGTATCCGGTAGGTGTACCGGCTGAACCGGTCTGGAACCGGTCTTTGGTATCCCGGGCCGGGTCAGTCCAGATGGTTTCAGTGTTACCATCTCTTTTTGTCCAGGAAGAACCATTATATACAACGGTTGCTGCCAGACGTGGGTCACGGTTACTATAGTCTTCTCCGTTTACAGGTTTCTCACCATTTAATGTAATATAACAGTCAATCAATTGTTGAGTCGGTGCAGCTACACATAGACGGGCTTCCTGCGACATCGGAACATAATCCTGTAATTCACTCCAGGTACGGTAATCGGTTACATATTCTATATCCAGGATGATTTCCTCATTGTATTGATTTACTTTCCAGAATAATTCTTCGTAATTATCGAACAGGCCGTATTCTCCGTATGTGCTTTCAGTGATTAATTGCTCACAATACTTTTTTACACGTTCCCAGTCATTTTCATACAGAGCTACCCTTGCATTTAAAGCAACAGCAGCACCGGCAGTAATGCGTCCGCGGTCAGCCCTGGCATATTGCGCCCGTGTAGGAAGTATTTCTGCAATATCTTCTAGTTCCTGATGTATCCATGCAATGATGTCTTTGTGAGGAGTTTGTTTAATTTCCACAGCTTCTTCTTTGGTAATATCTTCCGTAAAGAAGGGTACATCTCCCCACCAGGTAGTCAACCGGAAGAAAAGCATCGCACGTATAAAGCGGATTTCACTTTTCATCCGTTCTTTTTTCGTTTCATTCATCTCTACTTTATCGATGTTACCTAAAAACGTATGAGTCGTTTTAATGCCACCGTAGCAATCTTTCCATTCATCTTCAAAACGGGATAAAGAAGGAGTTGCTGCTCCCATAGCAATGATTTTCTCATCAGGGGAACCGTAGGCTGAAACAATATTATCGCTTAATATTTCGTTTCCGAAATGACGTTTTGCTTCAAACATTTGTCTGTATCCCATAGTGAGTACCGATGTGGTATTCTCTTCCGAAGTCCAATAAGTCTCTTCTGTAAATTTATTGGAAGGCACTACATCCAGTCCTACACAGCCGGTCAGAAAACCAACCAATGTACAG
>JAJBTP010000445.1 GCA_020860805.1 Tannerellaceae bacterium
TCTATTTGTTACCCTAATCTGAAATTATTTTTAGTATGAAATACTGCTACCTGGCTTTCCTGTTTATTATCTCTGTTTTTTATTCTTGCTCCGGGAGTGGAGACAAAGTAGAAAACGAATCACAAACAATAGAAACCGTGTTACCGGAGATGGTAAATGAAGTCACGATTATGCAATTGATGGAAGTAGAATTTAATCATGAATTGATTAGTAATGGAAAACTATCTGCCCGGAATTATGCGGACCTTTATTTTCAATCCACAGAGCCTATTGCTGCTATCTATGTGAAGAATGGTGACCGGGTAAAGAAAGGACAGAAACTCGCCGAACTGACTCCTTTTCGTTCTATAAATCAGTCAGCACAAACCGGAACAGCATTGGCACAGGCTAAACTTGAGTTACAGGACCTTTTAATAGGACAGGGATATGCTTTAGCTGATTCAGCTAAAGTTCCGGCAGAAACTATGCGCCTAGTTCGTATTAAGAGCGGATATGAGCAGACCCTGGCACAATATGAATTAGCTGTTTTTGAGGAAAAAAATGCAGTTCTTACAGCTCCTTTTGACGGAGTGGTAGCGAATCTCTTTGCTAAACCTCATAACAATGCAACCCGGGATGTTTTTTGTACGATTATTGATACCTGTAATATGGAGGCTTCTTTTACTGTTTTAGAGAATGAATTGCCTTTAATAAAACAAGGGGATAAAGTACACATCTCTCCCTATTCTATGCCGGATATAGTAGTGGACGGACGGATTTCTGAAATTAATCCTTGGGTAGATGAGAATGGAATGGTGCAGGTAAAAGCTTCTGTGGGTAGTCATCCTAAATTGTTTGAGGGAATGAATATCAGAGCAAGTATTCAGCGTTTGGTCGGAAAGCAGTTAGTAGTTCCGAAAGAAGCGGCTGTATTACGTTCCGGAAAACAGGTTGTTTTTACATTAACTCCTGAAAATAAAGCATACTGGAACTATGTGCAGACAGGATTGGAAAATTCGGCACATTATACAATTATAGAAGGTTTAAAAGCAGGTGATAAGGTCATTATAACCGGAAATATTAATCTGGCCCATGATGCTCCGGTACGGGTAGTTGATAATGGACAATTGACAACAGAAAATTAAAGGGATGGTTAAATTTCTTCTACAACGGCTCATCGCTGTATTGATGTCTTTTCTTGCCTGTTTCATCATAGGGCTGGTAACCTATTTTACAATTCCTGTTTCGTTGCTTCCGGATATAGCTATTCCGGAAATAACCATACAGGTTTCGGGTGCAAATACATCTGCCCGTGAACTGGAAAATACGGTTGTAAAACCTATTCGCCAGCAATTAATGCAGGTGGGGCATTTGCAGGATATACAAAGTGAAACCCGTGATGGGGCTGGTATAATTCGTCTGTCATTTGATTTCGGGACGAATACGGATTTAGCTTTTATTGAAGTAAATGAAAAAATAGACGCAGCCATGAATTCTCTTCCGCGTTCTATACAGCGGCCTCGGGTAATAAAAGCAAGCGCAACTGATATTCCTGTTTTTTGTCTGAATCTTACGCTGAAAGGAGATGAAGCGTATCAACAGATGAATGAAAATGATTTTCTGGAACTTTGCGTTTTTGCCGAAACAGTGATCAAACGTCGTATAGAACAACTTCCGGAAGTAGCCATGGTTGATATGACCGGAATCTTACGTCAGCAAATATTGATTATGCCTGATGTGAATCAGTTGCAGGTCACCGGGATAACTATCAGTGAACTGGAAGAAGTCCTGAGTGCCAATAATGTGGAATTTGCAAGTATGAAAGTCCGGGATGGATATTATGAGTATAATATTAAATTCTCTACTCTTTTACGGACGTTAGAAGATGTCCGGAATATTTATATCCGGAAAAATGACCGTATATTCCAACTGAAAGATTTGGCAGATGTATCTTTTGCGCCGGTTAAAGAGAGTGGAGTCTCTTTATCCCAGGGAAAACGGGTTGTAACACTGGCCGTTATTAAACAGGCCGACGAGAATATGGATAAAATGAAAGAGGAACTGTTGAAGGTAACTGGTTATTTTGCTTCTGTGTATCCGGATATTGATTTTTATATAACCCGTAACCAAACAGAATTATTAGACTATACTATCTCTAATCTGAAACAGAATCTTTCATTGGCCTTTATCTTTATTTTTATTGTTGCAATTCTTTTTCTTGGGGATGTAAAAAGTCCGGCAGTAATAGCCTTAACCATGATAGCCAGTATCGTAATTACTTTTGTGTTTTTCTATTTATTTAAGATTTCTCTTAATATTATTTCTCTGTCCGGACTCATCCTGGCTTTGGGGATGATGATAGATAGTGCTATTATTGTGACGGAAAATATTTCACAGTACCGTTCGGCAGGATATTCACTGGAAGAATCCTGTGATAGGGGAACCACTGAAGTGATAACTCCTATGTTGAGTTCAACTTTTACAACCATAGCTGTTTTTGTACCACTTGTTTTTATGAGTGGAATAGCCGGTGCTATTTTTTATGATCAGGCGTTTGCTGTTACTACCGGACTGGTGGTTTCCTATTTTACCGGTATCATGTTATTACCTGTTTTATATAAATTATTTTATTCTATACCACCAAGTAAATCCAAATGGCTGAATTTTACCTTCAACAACCCTGTTAAAGATCATACGCTTGACCGCTTTTATGACAGTGGGGTGGATTTTGTATTCCGTCACAAAAAAGTTCATTTTTGTTTATTATCCTATCTTTTCCTTTATGCGTATTCTTTTTCTATTTTATTCCTAAAAGCAGGATGCCGGAAATTGACCAGAATGAATTGATAGCCCGGATTGAATGGAATGAGAA
>JAJBTP010000571.1 GCA_020860805.1 Tannerellaceae bacterium
AGACGAAGGTATTTACTGTTAAGGAACGGTACGAGTTAGAAAACAATATTAATTCACAGATATTGGCTTTCGCTTTTTCACTATCTGCTCAAATCGAACGTGATCTGATTTCCCAACGTACCAGAGAAGCTCTAGCCCGAAAGAAAGCACTCGGTATTCCATTAGGTAGGCCTTTCGGATGTAAGTCTACAACCTATAAATTGACCGGCAAAGAAAAAATTATTCTCCGGATGCTAGAGGAGAAAAAAGTAAAGCATCTATTGCACGTAAATTAAGAGTTCATCGTTGTACATTAGATAAGTGGATTGTAGATAATGGATATGAAGAGCAGTCTATAAAAAACGAGGCTGGTAATAAGGTGTTTTATTCTTGTATATGATATTAATAATATCAATTGTAATTTTTGCTTTTACTTTTCAAAATTCAAAATGATGGAGTATACGTATACAGATCAGTTCCTGATTGGACTTGTTGATTTTTTTGTGTGGGGGAAGTGGCTGTTTCTGCTTGCTGTATTTCTTACCTTGGGTGATTTGAAGTTCGGTATTGAGGCCTCACGATTCCGGAAAGAACCTATTAAGCGATCCCGTGCTGTTCGTCGGACGCTTGATAAGATTTGTGGGTATCTTATTTGGATCGTGATGGCTTATACCTTTGGACAGGCTTTTGGACTCCCTTTTGGGATTGAGTTGTTACCTCTGATTATCCTCATTATTATTTATGGGGTTGAGTTGGAGAGTATTTTTGTTAACTACTTTGGAGCGAAAGGAAAAAAGATCCGGGTGAATTTCCTCAGCTTCTTTCGGAGTAAAACAGACTTGATTGAAATAAAGGAGGAAGAGAATGAAGATTGTAAGAAATAGCCTGACTCCTTTTAAAGGCTTTAAGGCTATTAATTTGTTTGGTGTTCTCTTTGTTCGGAAAGAATGTACCATATCAAAAGTAGACCTTAATCACGAGATGATCCACACCGTTCAAATAAAGGCATTATTTTATCTGTTCTTTTATCTCTGGTATGTTGTAGAGTGGCTGATCCGGTTGTGTATGCCTGGGAATGCTTACGACAATATTTCATTTGAGAAAGAAGCCTATGAGAATGAAAAGTGTCTTTCCTTCTTACAGGAAAGAAAGTCGTTTAACTTTTTAAAGTATCTGCGAAATGGGAAAAATTGAGACGTTGATTATTCACTGCTCGGCCAGTCGTCCGGGGAGTGATTTGAGTGCTGCTGATATTGACCGGATGCACCGCCAGCAAAACGGCTGGAAAATGATTGGTTACCACTACGTAGTTCGGCTAGACGGAAGCATTGAACCAGGAAGACCGGAGGACTCGGTTGGAGCTCATGCATCCGGATGGAATGCAACGAGTATCGGAATCTGCTATATTGGTGGCCTTAACCAATCTGGTAAAGCTGAGGATACCCGTACACCGGCACAAAAACAATCCCTCATCAAATTGATTAAGGAACTATGTGCAAAGTATCCCATTAAGCAAATTATTGGTCACCGGGATACTTCTCCGGATCTTAACGGGAATGGTGTTGTTGATCCATGGGAACGGATCAAAGAATGCCCGTGCTTCGACGCAATTCCAGAATATGAACACCTGGTTCCAAAGTCATGAAAAGGATGTTTCCTTTCTTACTCCTCCTGGTTCTGTTGATTGGTTGTAAAACTTTTCGCCAGGTAGAGGTTCAGAATGATATCAGGAAGGAATGGGAAGGGGAACTGTTGTCTTCTTCCCTTTCCAATATCCTAATATCAGGTACCGGGAAAGAAATGATCACACATAACCTTTCCGGACATGTGCGGATCTGGTCACCTCCTGATAGTTCCGGAAGTCAGTACCCGGTTGCAGATATTGATTTTAACAGAAAGACTAAAGAGGAACGTGAACAAGCTGCTATTGCAGAGGTAAAAGATTCAACAACTATCCAGGCACGGGCCCGGAACCATGAAGAGGATCACTCATCAAGGCGGGAGGTCTCCCAGAGTGATAATCGGATTTTCCATGGTGAATCTATTGTTTGTATAATCCTTCTTTTAATTTTAATCGTCTATTTATTTAGGAAGTTCTATAATTAATATGTGGTGGCGAACTAAAACTTCGCGATCCGTATCTATTTTTAGGGAAAATAAAAACAGATTGTATGAAATCTTACTCTCAAAAATCTAAGCCAATGTTCCCGAATCAAGAAAGAGTTCCCAAAGCGGCAAATCAGGCTCCGGCTAGTGTTATACTGCAAAACTATAAAGAGAGATACCTTACTCAACGAAAAGAAGAACTCAACCAAACTGGCCTTCCCGATGACCTGAAAACAGGCATGGAAAATCTATCCGGCTACAGCCTGGATGACGTCCGGGTTCACTACAATTCGGACAAACCGGTCCAACTAAACGCTCTGGCCTATGCACAGGGTACAGACATCCATATAGCCTCCGGTCAGGAACAACACCTCCCCCACGAAGCCTGGCATGTAGTACAACAAAAACAAGGCCGCGTACACCCCACCATGCAACTACAGGAGATAAATGTGAATGATAATGAAGAATTGGAAAAGGAGGCGGATATGATGGGAGGAAAAGCGGTGCAATTCAAAAAAACATCCTCTGCTAAAAATGATACTATTCTTCAACGTCTTAAAATAAAATTAGGAGAAACGGAATATCCTAATGCTGAGCCTATAAGTGATAGACAAGACAGATCGTATAAGGTGGAAGGTCCTTTTGTAATAAAAATTTTCAAATCTGGTAAAGCAGATAATGAATTCAAAGTAATGGAATCTATAAAAGGTAATGAAAATGTCGTAAACGTCATTAAAAAAGATATCGCATTCTTTAGTGATTATGA
>JAJBTP010000213.1 GCA_020860805.1 Tannerellaceae bacterium
GTTATATTGCTATCGGATTTACCCAATTATTTGTTTGTATTCTTCTGCAGATAATAATTTGTCGATCTCTTCCGGCGCAGAGAACGATACTTTAATCAGCCATCCTTTTCCGTAAGCATCTTCGTTAACCAGTTCCGGTTTGTCTTCCAGTTCCGGATTTACTTCCACTACCTCACCACTTAGAGGCATGAAAAGATCAGATACCGTTTTTACGGCTTCAATAGAACCGAAAACTTCTTCCTGATTGATTGTTTCACCTTCTGTTGTAATATCTACATATACGATTTCACCCAGTTCACTCTGTGCATAATCTGTAATGCCCACATAGGCTGTTTCGCCTTCTACACGAACCCATTCGTGATCTTTTGTGTACTTTAACTCAGCGGGAAAGTTCATAATCTTTTGTGTTTATTTGATGAATAAATAGTAAAGAATTGTCTTGATAGAAAACAGGTAAGTACAAACAAACCCCAGAGAAAAACCGGCATATACCTGCAAAGGAGTATGTTTTTCAAGAATAATACGTGCAGTACCCACTAAACCGGCACCAATCAGTAAGAAGATAAAAGCCGGATAAGGATTCAACATATATAACTGGCTCATACCCATAACAGCGCCGAGTAGTCCTCCAATCCCTAGCATATGTGCACTTATTTTCCAGAAGAAGTTAATGACTAAAGCAACCAGAAGAGCAACGGAAACGCCTACTAATGAATCCATCAGCCATTCCGGTAACCGCATTCGGTACATCAGAAACAGGCAGGTCAGATTGGATAAAATAAAAATGATGTAAGGAACTGTCCGCTCTTTCCGGCTGGTTAATTCTAGGTCGGATGCTCCACCGGTTCTTACAAGCAGGTATATAAATAACCCGGGTACCACCGCTGTAGTTAAAAATACCCCTGTTAATAAAAAACGTTTGACTTCTACCGGATAGATAGTAAGATAAGTATAACTCAAAGCAATGGTTACTCCATATGTTACCATAAGTAACGGATGGAGAATGGTGGACATTATATTTGCGAATAGTCTCATAAATTACAAAATTATATTTCTTTCCGCAGACGGGCAACCGGTATATCCATTTGTTCCCTGTATTTTGCAACTGTCCGCCGGGCAATCATGTAGCCTTTGGATTTTAATATGTTAGCCAGTTTCTCGTCTGTAAGAGGTTTCCGTTTATCTTCTCCTTCAATATGGTCTTTCATGATTTTCTTCACCTCACGGGTAGATACCTCTTCATCACTTTCGGTTGCCATAGATTCTGAAAAGAAATATTTGAGCGGATAGATACCAAAATTAGTCTGTACGTATTTACTGTTACTGACACGTGAAATAGTGGAGATATCATAGCCGGCCTTTTCCGCCACATCCTTTAATATCATAGGTCGCAAAGAGGCTTCTTCACCTGTCAGGAAAAAATCACGTTGTAATAAAATGATCGTTTCCATTGTCCTCTGTAATGTTTCCTGCCGTTGCCGGATGGCATCAATGAACCATTGTGCCGAATCCAACTTTTGTTTAACAAACTGAACGGCATCTTTCATATCTGTAGTCTGACTGGATTTATTGGTCGTATAGCTTTGCAACATTTCCCGGTATTCCGGATTGACATGCATTTCCGGTACTCCACGGTTATTCATGGTCAGGTATAATTCTCCATTAATTGCTTCAACCAGAAAATCCGGTGTTACCTGGCTTAATGCTGTCTCCATAGCACCTCCCCAACTACTACCCGGTTTAGGATTAAGAGTCGTTATTTCCTGAATAACCTGTTTTAATTCAGCTTCGGATATAGAAAGGGAGCGGATTATTTTATCATAATGCTTCCGGCTGAACTCTTCAAAATAGTTTCGTATAATACGGGTAGCCAGTTCCACAACAACTGTTGGTTCCCGTTTTTCCAACTGTATTAACAGGCATTCTTTCAGATTTCGTGCAGCAATACCGGGTGGGTCAAAATCCTGTATTAATTTTAATGTCTGTTTAATTTCCTGGATTGATACTTCTTCTCCTGCCTGAAATGCCACATCGTCGGCAATGGCATGTAAGTCCCGGCGTAGATATCCATCATCTTCAATATTGCCTATGATGTATTCAGCTATTAACATCTCTTTTTCCGGTAATTCACGGAGGCCGAGTTGTTGTAAAAGATATTCATTTAAAGATTGTCCTGCAGAAAAGGGAATATCCTCTTTCCGGTCGGAACGTTCCCGTATCTCCCGTAATTTATAGTCAGGGATATCGTCTTCCGTCAGGTAGTCACCTAATGAAAGATCTGTATCATTGTCTTCAGAACGGTTCTCTTCGCCGGTATCCTCTATACGTTCAAAATCTTCAGCCACTTCTGCACCTTCCTCCAGAGCCGGATTTTCTTCCAGTTCATTCTTTATCCGTTCCTCCAGCTCAATAGCAGGAAGTTCCAGCAGCCGGATTAATTGAATCTGCTGAGGAGAAAGCTTCTGTTGTAACTTCTGCTGTAGATGCTGTTTTAACATACTATTTTAAAATCTTCCTATTTTCAACTTTGCAAATATAACCTTTTACCCCTAACGGTTGCTCAAACAAGTGAGATAAAAAGTAGTCAAAATAACTATAAGAACCTGTTAAACCACCAATCGGTTTATAGTAAATCTTTGGTTAATCCGTCTGTACGTTGCCGGATAATGGTAGTTAATTCTGCTCCTAAAGCAGGAAATGTATATTCAACTAAGAATAGAATTGTTATGACTACACCACCTGTCAACTGTCCCCTCCGGATAATTTCCCCCGGTTCATATATAACTGTTGTGTGCCTCATATAACCTGGAAGAGTGGTATTTCCCAGATAAACTTTATTATC
>JAJBTP010000260.1 GCA_020860805.1 Tannerellaceae bacterium
CTGCGGAACATGTATTAAAAAAGGCTACTTTGAAATTGGAGCTTATGAATTCTGTACCAGCCAGCAGTTTAAAGGCTTCATCTGCATTACCGGTGTTATCAGCACACATAAAATAAACATGTTTATCAGACTGACCCATCCAAGTGGTTATTCCTGCTGCAAGTTTTTTAATTGATTTATAATTGGTTTGGAAAATATCAGCATCATCAGGTACTGTATTTGAAGTTTGTTCCAGGATCGTATATCCTGGAAATTTAACTATACCAGAAGGTCCGAAAAGACTAAGGTCTCTTATGTTGTCACTCATTTGCGCAATGTGATGCCGGGTGTGTGCACCACTATTAGGGGTAGCGAGATTTCCATAACTTCCCCATCCATAGAAATTTAATTTCTTCGTTGAAAGTGAGGTCTGCCTGAATGTTGCTGTACGATAAACATCTGTTCCATCTACTCTTATCTCAATCGTAGCAGTAGGTTCAACTCCATACTCTGTAAGTGGTGGGAACTGAACATAGAAAGCATCTATGGTTTTACCAGCACTACCAGAGGGCGTTTCACCAAAAGATACTGTCGTATGTTGGGTTTGAACAATCGTAGCAGTCCAAGCACCGGAAGATTCTACATCCAACGATATGCTTTGTCCACCAGCTGCAGGAATAGGTGTGAAACCACTTGCAGGATCAATCGTGATTGTATGAGCTTCCTGTGATACAATGAAGTCCTGGAAACGTGAATGCATATCATCCAAATATACTCTATAAGTTGACTTTAATTCATTTGCAGTAGTGTTTTGTCCTTTCGCTTTAATTGTCAACTCATTTCCACTTTTTGTTATATCAAAGTCATCAGTAGCACTTACAGACCTGTAACTCCAGGGAGTATCCGGAGATTGTCCTATTGCGGTAATTTGAAGTGTGTAAGTGTCCTCAGATGTTGCATCTACTTTCTGTCCCTCAGGGTTGAAAGCAAATACGCCCGATGATGGAATTGGAGAAATGGAGATTCCTCCGGCAGCTTCCTGTGTAAGTAGCAAAACACGATTTACATCCGGATTACTACGTAATGAAATCATGACAAAACCATAAATCGGACCATCACCATCATTTGGTGTGTGAACATAAATCTGGAATTCATCACCTGCAACTTCTGAGTTTTCTGTGTTTTGATCTGCGTCAGTGGCAGAAAATGAGAATTCGCCATTTACCGTACAAACAATTTCAGCATCCCACGCATTTTCATTTCCTATACCGGAGGCTGTTACTACAATCTTTTCACTGGGACTTTTATCTGCTTCGGGAATAGCTGGGAAATTAGCTAATTTTGTTGGTTTAATTTCCAGGTATTCTGTGTTGTCTCCACGTTGAACAAGAGTGATTGATCCTTTTAGTTTTCCAAATGTAACTAAGATTGTAGCCTGTCGCTCATAGTCACTTGGACCAACTGTGATAGTCAGTTCTTTTTCATTTAGTACGGCACTCATACCATTTGGTAAATCATCCATATTTATTTCTAATGTCCCTGTTCCATGAGTAAATATATTACAGTTAATAGTTTCTCCTTGCGGATCAAAATAGTAACGGGAATAGGGAAGTACCATGATATTTTCTCCATCAATTAATACTGTGTTGCTTTCATCCAGGTTCCAGTCGTTGATACTTCCACTAACTAATAACTCACTATCTTTATAGGCTTCTTCTTCAGAACCTTTACCTTTTCCCACTACCTTGTTTATGTTTACTCTGTAAAGGTAATTACGTTTTAATTGTTGTCCTACATCTGTGGAATTTACATTGATTCGGAAATATTCTATATCATTTGTTCTTAGATTAAGTAATCCAACAATGGCACAAGTTGTCAATTCGTCATTTTGTACCGGGTCGGATACATAGTTTTCAAAGGTATATAGTTGGTTTAGGATTTTATTAGAATCATCATCATTATTAAGCTTTATTGTTTGACCTTTTACTCTTTGTTCGTCATCATATGTTTGATATCGTCCACCCCAGATGGTAGTACGTGGAAAAATGTTCCAGAGTGTGGCTGATCTCAACTCGTAGTCCATATCTTTATTTATAACATCAATCCGGCATACACTACGAGTGAGCTCTACTTCTACATTGCTATCACCTCCTGTTTTGGATACTGCACCACTCATTGGTAAAAGATCTGTATTAATGGTAGTAACACTACCCTCTAAGTTATCTTTGTTAAGTCTGAAAAAAGTACCATCCAGCACCTGATTTTCAGTAAGACCAGTTAATAAATTCTTAAAATACATTCTTAACGCCTCATCATACTCCTCCGCTAATACATTATTATCGTCAAAATCTTTCGCTAAACTATACTCTTCTGAATTAGCAGTAATCAATAGGTTATAATCTTTAGCAGCCGACAATTCTGTGTATTTGCTGGGGGTAAAATCCAGTACCAGTGAGCGAAAATCACCATTTACCAGAACTTTATCTTCGAGTTCGACGGTATAAATATCAATAAATTTACCATCACCGGTTGCGGATGGTTCGAAGAAGAAAATAGACATTTTCTCAATTATATTCTCATCCTCTTCCGACGGAACAACAGCACGGGTATTGGCCTCTGCTGCAAGAGAGAAAGTCAAAGTAAATCCGTTCTCCGGACCTATATTCGTTCTATTAAAGTTTTCTTCGGCACATCCGGATAGTATTATCTGAAATACCATCCAGAGCATATAAGCAAAGTGTCTTTTTTTCATATCAATCTATTTTATTTAATCTTTTCTTGAGTTTGTAGAAAGGAACTATTCATAGTCATCTTCATCCATATTAGTATAACCACCATCTATCCAACTGGTATCATTGGTCTA
>JAJBTP010000233.1 GCA_020860805.1 Tannerellaceae bacterium
AACCTGAATATATGGCTTATCTGCCGATATATCAGATTAACAAAAATACGAGGTTTCAGTTCGGAAATAAATAGAAGAACGTATGTTAAAAATACTGTCAGGCTTGTTTTTCTTTCGGTTTACGGTCAAAAAACGGATTTTTACTGGACGCGCTTAGGGGAATTGCCATCACACAGGTAGCATCTCCCAGATACTTTAAACGTTCGGCAGCCAGCCCGGCACTGAACATCACACGGGTATCTACCCGTAAATCAGCAGCTGTTGCACAGGCAGAGCCAACGGCAATTCCAACATCTACTGTATTGATTGAGCATGGAGTAGGTTCCATTTTAGATTTACAGGTAGGAGCCCCACAGTAACCGCAATTCAAATCATGTGCTTTTTTAGTAGTTCCGATCAGAACCACTACCTCTGCGTGAAGAATATTTTCAGCATCCCGCAATATAAACTTAAGTCCGGTTTCTTCGGCGACTTTAATCATATAGTCAGAAAGTCCTTTGATGCTGTCTCCTGTTACCATGCCGATTTCTATGATATCATATCCTTTTCCTTTGGGAGCGGTCCGGGCGGCAGTCATCATTTGCCGGGCAACGTGTAGCAAATGTTCACTGCGAGTATCTCTTTCGTTGTGTATCATACTCATATTATCTTAATGTACGCTAAATATTTTCGCTATAGTTAGACATTGTATCTGTTAGCCGGAAGTTAAAATCAGGGTATTTATAGATACTGAAACGCGGTTCTGTATTACCTTCACAGTAATTCCAGATGCTCCTGTAGTCTTTTATTTCCTCACCTATCTCTTTTAATTGGCGAAGATAAGCCGCTACCGACTTATTCTCTACTATATACACTTCATTCATCCGGTTTGTAATCGGGCTATGCCTACGGCTGATATCATGCTCAAATTTTAATATTCGCTTACCATTTTCCGTAATACCTACCATCACATAGGTCATGCTCTTACCAATTGCCGGCAAATTTAACACATTCCTGTCAGTTCCAGCAAATAAAAGTCTGTTTTCTTTCAAAAAACGTGTAAGATATTTTCCCAGAGGCTTTTTGGTTCGGATTAATGTATGCAATTGTTCCCGTTGTTCTTCGGTCATGTATCTCCAGATTTTTTCTTCCACACTTTCCTGTAATGAACGGGAATTGGGGGGGTAAACATCCGGTAGTTCTCTCTGTATCCTTTAACAGAAAATGTATAATAACAGACAACTCCTACTGAATTAAGTATTTTACGTAACTGAGCAGTATGTCCACGCCGTGAAGCTGCCACCGTAAAAACCAGCTGGTTGGTAATAGTCCATCCGGCTTTCTGGATTGCTTCAATTGCTTTCAGTGCTTCAGGGGTTACTTCCAGAGGCGATTGAAAATGAGTTTGTATATAAAACTGCTCTACTCCTATAGCAGATGCCTTCTCTTTGAAAGCACGGAGTATTTCTACCAGCTCATCGGTTATACGTTGCGGTAGGTAAGCCAGTAAGCGTGAGCCCAATCGTACCCGTTGCAGTTCAGCATATTTTTCTCCGTCCGGACGGAGTTCGTTTCCTTTCTTTTTCCGGAAAGCCATCCGGTAAACAGCTTCCAGTATTTTCCGCAGGGTAGCATTCTGGCTCATTAAAGCATCTCCTCCGGTTATAAGAATATCCCGCAATTGTGAATCATTCTCAAAATATTGCATAAGACGTCGTAAACGGAAATCCCATGCGTCTTTGGGTTTCAAAGCTTCCAAATCAAAATTTAATCGTTTACTCTGAAAATCATACATACGCTGACAGGATGCACACAGACCTCCGCAGGCTCGTTCCATAGAGTCGGGTATCAGGATGGCAACTTCGGGATAGCGGCGGTGAATATTGTGTCCTTCCGGTAATAACCAACCCGCAGCATTCGGTTTACCGGGCTTTACTTCGTCTTCCTTTTCCCAGGCTTTGATTTCCCCATAGGTATCTACCAGTTCTTCCGAATACAGAATATAGGAACGAATGGTTAAATCATCGTATCCTTCCGGTCCCGGATTTAATAAAGAAAGATAATAGGGAGTAACGAAAAAGGGCATTTGTTTCTTTCTTCCCCGCAAAAGTGTTTGCATAGTCTGCTCCGATAAGGTATCTCCTAAAAAATGATTCAACTCGGTAGGGCTTTTTATAGCCATGACCAAATGAAAACGTGAACTATTCCACCATTCTTCTACTTGTGCATATTTTTCTTCTCTTGTCATTCCCGGCGAGAATTGATATTTTGAAGAAGGGGAAACTCTTCTTTCAATCTTCCGGATCAGGCCTTCTATAATTCTGTTTTTGTTTTGTTGACGGATAGCCACCACTTCCGGATCTAACCCGGAAGGCCAGCGTTCCATCTCTTTTTTCAACCAGTTACGGCCTACCGGAGTCTCTTCATACCGTTCTAATAACTCAAACTGATGATACATATCTATCAGGAAATCAAGTCCAACAGGCTCAGAAAGTTCTTTTCGAAGAAATAACCAAAGATTTGTAATTGTAGAAATCTTTATCTTTTCTCCCAGGGATAGTTCATCAATCTCTGTACCATCAAACTCTATCAGACGTAAAATCCGTTCTTTAATCTGCTCTGTCTGGTTTTCATCTGCGCCAGAAGGTATAGAGGTTAAAATATATGTACGCAAATTATCCTTAAACAATTCAATAGTTTCATTCTCTAAAGCCAATTTATAAAGCTCCGGAAAGCGATTTCTGTATTGTTTTAACCATTGGGAATATTCAAGAGTGAACAGATTCTTTTTCACCATAATGCAACTTCTCTTTTTTAATTAGTTTTGTACTCTTGTTTTAGTTTTATAGCAGATAGTTAACA
>JAJBTP010000084.1 GCA_020860805.1 Tannerellaceae bacterium
CCGGAGTATATTTAAAAGCATTTGATATAAGATTTGTTACTATTTTATTCAAACAACCCGGGTCTGAATTCCAATGAATTTATTCGGGTATTCGTAATGTATAGTTTATTCCCCGGCTCTCTGCCAGTTCAGTAAACGAATTAGCAATACTATCGATCACATCCGATACCGATAAAGTGCGTATTTTAGGTACCAGATTGCCTGTTTCCAACCGCCTGAATTCTATCAGTTCCTGAATTAATGCATTCAGTTTTTCTACATTCTGCCGTATCAGAGTAGTGTACTTTTGTATGTATTCATCTGAACGGGAATAACTGATAATCCGTTCACAAGGGCCATAGATAAGTGTCAGTGGGGTACAAAGTTCATGGGTAATATTCGTAAAGAAACGTAGTTTGGATTCATACACTTCTTCTTTCTGCTGACGGGAGAGTTTCTCAATCATGGTACTTTTCTTCATTTCGTACCATTTACGGGTCAGACGAAAAGCAATAAATATGCAAAACAATACCAGTATAAAATAAACCGTATAGGCAACAGTTGTCTGGTACCAGGGGGGGCAGAATAGAGATCCGGAGCGAATGGATAAGACTCTCCTCTCCGGTAATATTGTTTTTATATTTGACAGAGAGTGTATAATTACCCGGGGATATATTAGTAAAAACTGCGGTACCGGTTTTTCCACTCTCTACCCAGGTATCACTTAATTCGTCCAGTTTATACAACCAGGTATAATCATTTCCGTTTATATAGTCAATGGCTGTAAAAGAGACGGCAAAGAAGTTCTGGCTATAGTTTAATTCCAATGTAGGTCTTTTCTTTCTCTCATTGAAAAAGTCATAAATATTATATTCCTTACCAAAAATAGTTAGGTCAGTAAACTGTATCCCGGGCATATAGTCTGGCTGGCGAGAGTCATTTTCCTGAATAGTAAGAAAACCATTGATACCTCCAAACAGCATATTACCTGTCTTTTCGTCCAGATAATAAGCCCCATCACTGAATTCAGTCACAGCAGTTTCATGATATTCACGCAGCGTCTGGAATGTTAATTGTTGCGTATTAAAACGGATAACTCCCTGGTTGGTACTTAACCATAATTCGTTTTTAGCTCCCGGCAGGATGGAATGGACGGTATTATTAGGAAACCCGTGTGTTTCATTGAATATAGTAATCTCATGATTATGTAGGCGAACTAACCCAAAGCTGGTTCCAAACCAATACCCATCTTCATTTTTAGCAATGGCAAAGACATCATTTAATATCTGGTTATTAGTTTGTTTATCAAACCGGTAAGAAGCATATTGTTCTGTTTGTATATTGAACCGGAAAGCTCCCAGCCCCCGGTTGCCAAACCAGATAACAGAGTCATTCTCTACATATGAACTAAAGAAATAGTTTGCGGATTTACTCCCTCCATCTACCACAAACTGCCGGGTCTCCCGGATAACCGGCTCATCCGGTGCCCCCCAACGTTATTTTGACGATACCCTCTCCTACGGTTGCAACCCACAAAACGACATCGTTAATTTCGCAGATAGAATGAATATACCGTACCGGCCGTTCACCCTCTGCTGTCCGGATTCTTTTTATCTCTCTGTTTTTAAACGAATAGTAATTCAGTCCTTCTTCCGTTCCAATCCATAAAAGCGGACGCCCACTTTTGGAAAAGGCATACACGGAATTATCCAGCAAAGAAGTATTACCGGTATGTAAATGTTCCGTCTTTCTGCGGGTAATTCCGGTGTTAAGGTTATACTCTTTTATACAGATAATCCCATCTCCTTTAGTACCAATCCATAAATCGTTGAAATCATCTATCAATAAGGCCCGCACCGGATTACTTATCTGAATGGGTAATGAGCTTAACGAATTGGAACGAAGGGTAAATGAATCTACATAATACATAAAGACACCCTGCCCGTCGGTTCCTACCCAAATAACATCCTGATACCTATCTTTTACCAGACAGAAAATACCTGAATGAATGTCCAGTTCATTTACTACAAACCGGAGATGCCTGTTGTTAACTTCTTTCAACTGAACCAATCCACTGGATTTAAACCCGATGTAAAAATCATTATGATGCCGGATGGTAGATGAGATTTCACCTTTGATACGTATCTGCTGCGACAGGTTAAAGATATGCATGGTTTTCATCTGGTCCAGATTCAATTCATACAGGTTATAGGTATCATCCACAAAATAAACAAACCGCCCTTCATGAAAACAGTACAGAAAGTTGGTCTGATGCTGGTATAAATCACGCCGGATAAAATGAACATGCTCTCCTACTCTTTCAATTTGATAAGTCAGGCATTTACTGTCACGGGTAAATATCCATAAAAGGTCCTGTTTATCAATCACTATATCCAGTATATTATCAAAAGAGATAGCATCTACCTGTTTTTTATGGAAAGATAAATTTTCCCTGTCAAAATAACTAATTGAATTGTCTTCATATATAATGTATATATCTTTTCTTTCACTGACTGCCGGATAATTCCTGCTGTTGAACTCATTATAGGTCCGGATGGTTTTCTTCTTTTTATCAATCAGGTCTAAGCCATAATTCGTCTGTACCCATAGAAACCCATCTCCTGCTTCGATAATATTTTCAATCAGGTTACCGGATAACAGGTTGGATTCATCCGTAGGTTTATACACTTCTATATTCAGGCCGTCAAAACAGTTTAAGCCGTCACACGAACCAAACCACATAAACCCTTCACTATCCTGGCAGATAGCCTGAATAGCACTATTTGATAATCCGTTACGGCTGGAACACTGACGACGGCGATATCCCCATCCGTTGACAGGTATTA
>JAJBTP010000316.1 GCA_020860805.1 Tannerellaceae bacterium
GAATTTTAATTATTGGTGCGGGTGGCGTAAGCACTGTTGCTGTTAAGAAGATAGCGATGAACGCCGATGTCTTTACGGATATAATGTTAGCAAGCCGTACAAAAAGTAAGTGCGATGCGATTGCAGCCGATATCAAAAATGTAAAGGTACAAACTGCCCAGGTTAATGCAGACAATGTACCGGAATTAGTGGCATTGTTTGAATCCTTCAAACCGGATTTAGTTGTCAACCTGGCTTTACCTTATCAGGATCTTACCATTATGGATGCATGTCTGGAATATGGAGTAAGTTATCTGGACACGGCAAACTACGAGCCATTAGATGAAGCAAAATACGAGTATAGCTGGCAATGGGCCTATCAGGAACGTTTTAAAGAAGCCGGACTAACCGCTATTCTGGGCTGTGGTTTTGACCCGGGAGTTACGGGTGTTTTCACTGCCTACGCAGCCAAACATTATTTTGATAAAATCCAGTATCTGGATATCGTAGACTGTAATGCGGGCGATCATCATAAAGCATTTGCAACAAACTTCAACCCGGAAATCAACATCCGTGAGATTACTCAACGGGGTAAGTATTTTGAAGATGGAGAATGGAAAGAGACCGATCCGTTGACTGTGCATCAACCTATAAACTACCCGAATGTGGGTCCACGTGAATCTTATCTGATGTATCACGAAGAATTAGAGAGTCTTGTTAAAAACTATCCGACTATCAAAAGAGCCCGTTTCTGGATGACATTCGGACAGGAATATCTGACTCATTTACGGGTTATTCAGAATATAGGTATGTCACGGATTGATCCTATCATGTATAATGGGGTAGAAATTGTACCTATTCAGTTCCTGAAAGCCGTACTGCCGAATCCGGGCGATTTGGGAGAAAACTATACCGGAGAAACTTCTATTGGTTGTCGTATCCGTGGATTAAAAGATGGTAAAGAACTGACTTACTATGTATATAATAACTGTAGCCACGAAGCAGCTTATAAAGAAACAGGAGCTCAAGGCGTAAGTTATACTACAGGCGTTCCGGCCATGATCGGAGCCAAACTTTTCATGCTGGGCGTATGGAAAAAACCGGGAGTGTTTAACGTGGAGGAATTCAATCCGGATCCGTTCATGAAAGAACTGAATGAGCAGGGTTTACCCTGGCATGAATTGTTTAACATAGACTTAGAACTTTAACCGTAATATAATATGGCAATTCAGGTAGGAGATAAAATTCCGGAAATTCTGGGTATTGACCAGAATGGAAATGAAATCAAATCCAGCGATTTTAAAGGGAAAAAGTAGTTCTTTATTTTTATCCGAAAGACAACACCAGCGGTTGTACCGCACAGGCCTGTAGCCTGCGCGACGGATATAAAGAGTTGAAAGCTGCCGGCTATGAAGTGATAGGCGTAAGTAAAGACAGTGTCAAATCACATCAGGGCTTTATCAGCAAGCAGGAGCTTCCTTTTAATCTTATCGCTGACACCGATACAGCCCTCCAGCAGGAGTTTGGGGTATGGGTGGAAAAAAGCATGTACGGGCGTAAATACATGGGCACGAGCCGTACCACCTTTGTTATTACTGATGGGGGAATCGTTGAGAAAATCATCGGTCCGAAAGAGGTGAAAACCAAAGACCATGCAAATCAGATTTTAAACAAGTAACAAAATGGCAAAAGAAGAAAAAAAAGAGAAAGAAATGGAAATCTTCACTCCTGCCGTAAATGCAGATAAGCTGAAAGCTCTCCGCGCTGCCATGGACAAGATCGAAAAGAACTTTGGAAAAGGTTCGATCATGAAAATGGGCGATGAGGTTATAGAAAATGTAGAGGTAATCCCTACAGGTTCTCTCGGATTGAATGCTGCTTTAGGAGTAGGTGGTTATCCGAGAGGTCGTGTGATTGAAATCTACGGTCCGGAATCATCCGGTAAAACAACCTTAGCTATTCACGCGATTGCAGAAGCACAAAAAGCGGGTGGTATTGCAGCCTTTATCGACGCGGAACATGCTTTCGACCGTTTCTATGCAGCAGGTTTAGGGGTAGATGTGGATAATCTATGGATTTCTCAACCGGATAGTGGTGAACAGGCCCTGGAAATTGCAGAACAGTTAATCCGTTCATCTGCTATCGATATTATCGTTATTGACTCTGTTGCAGCTTTAACGCCAAAAGCAGAGCTGGAAGGTGAGATGGGTGAAAGCAAGATGGGTTTACAGGCTCGCTTGATGTCACAGGCACTTCGTAAACTAACTGCTGCTATCAACAAAACCAATACAACCTGTATTTTTATTAACCAATTACGGGACAAGATTGGTGTTATGTTCGGTAACCCGGAAACAACAACCGGTGGTAATGCATTGAAATTCTATTCGTCTGTACGTTTGGACATCCGTTCAATCGGTAAATTAAAAGACGGAGATGAAATCAAAGGCAATCAGGTGCGTGTAAAAGTAGTGAAGAATAAAGTTTCTCCTCCTTTCCGTAAAGCTGAGTTTGATATCATGTTTGGACAGGGTATTTCACGTTCAGGAGAAATTATTGACTTAGGTGTAGAGCACAATGTAGTTAAGAAGAGTGGTTCATGGTTCAGTTATGGTGAGACCAAGCTGGGACAAGGCCGTGACGCCGCTAAACAATGCATTAGTGATAACCCTGAATTAGCTGAGGAGATTTCAAATTTAATTGCAGAGGCTATCAAAAACAAATAATCTGTTTTTAGCGGTCTATTTGTTAAAAGTATAGGGAACGCAGATTTCACAGATTACACAGATTTTCACAGATTTAATTTTTAAATAAATATTTTATCTGTGTTCTTCTACGTAATC
>JAJBTP010000252.1 GCA_020860805.1 Tannerellaceae bacterium
TTTTTTATTTTCTGTGTAATTTGCGTGTTTTTTATTAAATTTGAAATATGATAGAATATCTGAATGACTTATTACATACTACAACCATAACGCCGGCTACTGCTATTATTCGCTTGTTGCTAAGCCTTTTATTTGGTACCATAGTAGGTGCCGAACGGCAATTGCGTAGACGGGATGCAGGTGTACGTACTTTTTCTTTGATTTGTATGGGTTCTGCTGCTGCTATGTTGGTTTCTATCTGGTTACCTCAGATTTATCCGGACTTTTTAAATGGTGATCCCGGGCGGATAGCGGCTCAGGTGTTAACGGGAATTGGTTTCTTAGGGGCCGGTGCTATTATTCAAAGCCGTGGAAGTATACAGGGGTTAACTACTGCTGCATGTATCTGGGTAATGGCGGTTATCGGATTAACAGTGGGTGCCGGTATGTATATTGCTTCAACGGTTGCGACTTTACTGACTTTGTTTATTTTATTATCTCTTGAAACCCTGGAAAAACGGCTTTATCTGGATGGTGTTAATAAGTTATTGACTATTCACTGCAAAACTATTACACCGGATTTGGAAGCTATCCGGAATATATTACGCCGCAATCATGTTTTTATTATTGGTTTCTCGTATGAAAATGATTTTGAGAAGAATTGTTCTGTAATTACCTATAAAGTGAATGTTCGTTCACGTTCTTCTTATCTCCATTTATTCCAGGAATTAAAGAATCTGGGCAATATTACCCAGATTAAATTATATACCTGATTCTTTTTTCAACATTTCTCCGGCAATCCGGGCTGCTGTGGCAACGAACTTTGCACAGGGACGCTTTGAATAATATTCCTGTGTACGTTTGGAAGGTTGTGGATTTGTATCTGTTTTTGTTTCTTTCTTTTTTAGTAATTCACGGCAGATAATAGTTTCATATTCTGCTTTGAATGCATCTGCCATACGCTGAACTGTACTATAATTAAGGGTGCGTTGATCTATATTAGTAGGTTCAGTCACAGGTGAATGGAACCCGGCAATCATTGCCATACCACTTACTGCTCCGCAGACTTCCCGCATTCTGCCTATTCCTCCACCGAAGGAGACAGACATGGTAGCTGCCAGCTCCTTATTTAAGTTGAAAAGATCGGCATATGCCAAAAATACGGCTTGTGCACAGTTATATCCGGATTCAAAATTGTCTACCGCTTTTTTTATCCGGTTTTCAACATCCAATTCTTTCATTTTTCAAATTCGTAATCTACACAGGCTCTGTCTGCTTTAACCGGTCCGATGATATCTCTCGCCACAATCACATGTTCCGGATGGTTGGTATATGTATTTATATCTTCCAGTGAATCTAACTCGGTTGTCAGAATCAAATCAAAAGTTTCTGCCGGATTCACATTAAAGTCAACCTGAATATGACGTAGAATGTCGATTTTATCTATTAATGCTTCCAGTCTTTCTTTTATTTCATTCAGCTTTTCTTTTTTCTTTTCCAAAGTAGGGAATTCCACTAATTTGAACATTACTACATGCTTTATCATCTTATTTTTGTATACTTCAGTTATTATATTTGTTCGTCTAATTGAGAATCTTTATATCCTAAAAAATAAAGAATACCGTCTAATCCCATGGTTGAAATAGATTGTTTTGCATTTTCTTTTACCTTAGGTTTTGCGTGGAAAGCAATTCCTAACCCTGCCAGACTAATCATAGGAAGGTCATTGGCACCATCTCCGACAGCAATGGTCTGACGTAGGTCCAGATTTTCAACCTGTGCAATCAGACGTAAAAGTTCAGCTTTACGTTTACCATCTACCACATCCCCCAGATAGTTGCCGGTTAATTTGCCGTCTTCTACTTCTAATTCATTGGCATATACATAATCTACTCCCCATTTTTGTTTGAGATAGTTTCCAAAATAGGTAAATCCCCCGGAAAGAATTGCTATTTTGAAACCTACCTTTTTCAGAATACGCATCAACCGGTCAGCACCTTCTGTTATGGGCAGATTTTCTGCAATTTCCTGCATCACGGATACATCTAGTCCTTTTAGTAATTCACAACGCTGACGAAAACTTTCCGTGAAATCGATTTCTCCCCGCATCGCTGCTTCGGTTATGGCTTTTACCTGTTCTCCTACACCGGCACGGATAGCCAGTTCATCAATTACTTCAGTTTGAATGAGTGTAGAGTCCATATCAAAGCATATCAGACGGCGTATACGGCGGAACATGCTTTCTTCCTGAAAGGATATATCCATTTCTACCTGCGAAGATAGTTCAAGGAAAGCTCTTTGCATCTGATTTTTGTTTTTTGGGGTTCCACGTACTGAAAACTCAACACTTGCTTTAGGTGCCCGCATGTTTTCGTCTAATGGAATACGTCCTGTAAGACGTTTAATGTCATCAATATTCATACCCTGTTCGGATACGATCTGTGAAATACCGGCAATTTGCTTAGCAGTCAGTTTACGTGCCAAAATAGTAATGATATAACGGTTTTTACCCTGTAAACTTACCCATTCTTCGTATTTCTCCGGGGAAATAGGATTAAAACGTATATTTACGTCCAGTTCGTAGCTTTTAAAGAGTAATTCTTTCATTATTTGTCCCGATTTTTCGTTGGAACTTTGGAAAAGAATTCCCAGAGAAAGGTTATTATGGATATCCGCCTGTCCTATATCCAGGATTACAGCATTGTTATTTGCTAATATTTCAGTTAAAGAAGCCGTGACTCCCGGCCGGTCATTTCCACTGATATTAATTAGGATCAATTCATCTTTTTGTGACATAGTTTTGTGTAATTATGCAACAAAGTTAAATAAGTTATAAAT
>JAJBTP010000180.1 GCA_020860805.1 Tannerellaceae bacterium
ATAAATGGTGATTTCTGTTTAGATATGAAATTCTCAGTATTGATAGAAGCCCCTTATTATGACTTAAATAATGTATGCATAAAAGAACTTTAAACAGAAATGATTTTCCTATTCAATCCGGAAAGTGATTCCCCCCCCTGCTGGTACCGGCACATCGAAAACGAAGAAAAATCCAAACCCATTTATGAAACTTTCCAATATCTCTGTACTAAAAAATACGTAGAAGAAGTTTTAGGAATCCCTTTTGAAGGGACGGGAAAAAATAAAATAAATAATTAAAAATCTTTCAACTCCGTATAAACTCGCTGGATAGGCAATCCCATTACATTGTAAAAACTACCTTCAATACCTTCTACTCCAATATAGCCAATCCATTCCTGGATGCCATATGCACCTGCCTTATCAAAAGGTTTATAGTTATCAATATAGTAAATAATATCTTCCTGGCTTAAAGACGCAAACCGTACAGTCGAAGTAACGGCAAATTCTTTTCTTTGCTTCCGGGCAACCAGGCAAACACCCGTGATCACCTGATGAATATTACCGGATAAAGCCTGCAATATTGCAACTGCATCGTCTCTGTCTTTGGGTTTCCCCAGGACTTTTCCATTCAGCCACACAATCGTATCAGCCGTAATAAGCAAATCATCCCGTTTTAACTGAGCCAGATAAGCGGCTGCTTTTGAACGAGCTACAAAAAGAGGTATCTCATCACCGGATAAATTATCCGGATAAGACTCATCCACATCCGGCATAGGCTTTACCTCAAAAGCAATCCCCAACCCGGTCAACAGTTCCTTCCGCCGCGGCGAATTAGAACCTAATATAATTCTGTATTTATTGAGGTTTAGTAGCATAATTATAATAATAAGAAGTTACAGAATCCAGAAGTTATCAGTCGCTTCGCTTCTTAGAAGTTAAGAAAGACTTATTCTTTACTTCTCTGACTTCTTAACTTCTTTAACTTCTAAAAGAAATCACCATCCGAAAGCTTCCTGTCCCATCCAGACGCCTTGTGCTTTCAAAGTCTGCTCTATTACATCACGGGCTACCCCTTCTCCCCCTTTGCGGGAAGAGATATAATTAGCCACTTGTTTTATTTCGGGAACGGCATCTGCCGGAGCTACCGGTAAGCCTACACGACACATAATTTCATAATCAGGAATATCATCGCCGGCGTACATAATTTCATCCTCCGCCAGACCGGTCTTTTCCAGAAAATGTTCAAAATCTTTAATTTTGATAGCACTACGCATATAAATATGTTCTACTCCCAGACGCTCAAACCTTACCTGTACAGATTCCGTGTAGCCGCCTGTAATAATAGCCACATGATATCCTTTTTTTACTGCCAGTTGAATAGCATACCCGTCTTTGATATTCACCGTTCGCATAGGGTCACCGTTCGGATGAAGCGGAATCACATCCCCGGAAAGAACGCCATCCACATCAAACATAAAAGCCTTAATTTTTTTCAGATCATAATTAATACTACTCATAATTCAGTGTCTCTTTATGTATATTCTGACTAATCAACTGATATAAAGATTTCATAGCCTGATCCGACAATAAAGCCTGATGCTTTTCTATTACTTCTCTATCAAACCGCACAGCCGGTCCGGTCTGCGCATCTAATGGTGCCATATCATGTATTTTAGCGGCTGTTTCATCAATCAGCGGAGTCAATACCTCTATCGGAATATCTGCTTCACCCAATACTTTACCAGCCAATACATACATATGATTCACAAAGTTACAGGTATACACGGCAGCCAGATGAAGATATTTTCTTTTTTCCGAAGGTAGCACCTGTACCTGTTTAGTAAGCGCTTTTGCTACTTTTCGTAAAATCTTTTCATCCTCCGGTTGGTGTAGTTCCAAAAAAATATACACCCCATCCAAAGAAATACGCCTGTCTTTAGAAAAAGTCTGCAAAGGATAAAAGACTCCGTAACGTTCTACGTGCCCCTCAAAAACAGACATAGGAACACTTCCGGCTGTATGTACCCACAACCCGTTATTTGGTTTTATCTGTTTGATTAAATCAGGAAGTACAGTATCTTTTACCGAAAAAATATACAAATCAGCATCTGCGATAATCTGTTCCGGCACAGTAGTCCATATACATCCCAGTTTCTTTGCCAGCGTTTGAGCACTCTCTTCAGTCCGGCTATATACCTGAGAGATAGTCATTCCAACCCGCTGCATCTCCAAAGAGAGTCCGGTTGCCAGATTACCAGATCCCACAAATACAATTTTAATGTTTGAGCGTTTAGTGTTTCGTCCGGCATACGGTACTCACCAATATGGATTTTTTCCCATTGCAGACGTGATTCGTCAAAAGGTTTATTTTCTTTTGTTTTATAACCAAAACCAATAACAGATAAAATTTCAATCTGATAAGGAATATCAAAAAGACTACGAATATACTGAGCTGAATCCATATCATCCGCAGTCTGGCGTCCTCTCACCTGACACCAACAACTACCCAGCCCCAGATCTTCTGCCTGTAACTGCATCAGAATGGAAGCAATAGAACAATCTTCAACCCAGGCTTTACCCTCCATCACATTGGCCATTACAATAACAGCCAACGCACACTCCTCCAGAAAACCTGCGCCATGCGGTTTGCAGGCTGCAAGCTTTTTCAGCATCTCTTTATCTTCGACTACTAAAAATTGCCAGGGATTGCTTCGTTTAGAAGAGGGAGACATTAAAGCCGCCTTCAACAACATTTCTACCTGTTCCGGAGAAAGTAATTGGTCGGTAAACTTCCGTGTACTCCTTCTTGCCCTAATCAACTCTGCAAAATTT
>JAJBTP010000357.1 GCA_020860805.1 Tannerellaceae bacterium
GTTATAGCTGTATTATTTACAAGCCTTTTGCAGGCACAGGTAAATATTACGGGGGTTGTAACAGATACCGATAAAGACCCTTTGCCCGGTGTATCTATTCTCATAAAAGAAAAAGGCCAGGGTACCATAACAGATATTGACGGTAAATTCTCCCTGGAAGTAAACCGGGGTGAAACACTGGAATTCTCGTATGTCGGGATGGTTAAACAATCCGTACGCATAGCCAATCAAACCGTATTACATATCCAGTTGGTATCAGATGCCATCAATCTGGAAGAAGTTGTAGCCATCGGATACGGAGTTGCCAAAAAAAGTGACCTGACAGGAGCCGTCTCCTCTATTAAACCGGAAAGCATCGGTAATTCTAAAATCGGAACTGTAACGACGGCTTTACAGGGATTAGCTGCAGGAGTACAGGTGTCTACCGGAAATGTCAAACCGGGAGGAGATGCTTCGGTTGTAATCCGTGGGGTTGGGTCCCTGCGTGCCGGTACTCAACCGCTGTATATTGTGGACGGAATCCCGGTAGAGGGTGGTTTACAGGACCTTTCAACAGTGGATATCGAATCCATTGAAATTCTCAAAGATGCCTCATCCGCCTCTATTTATGGGTCACGGGGTTCCAATGGAGTTGTATTGGTAACCACCAAAAAGGGTTCATCCGGAAAAGCAAAAATCTCCCTGAATGCCTCATTCGGTACACAACGAATGCTTAATAAGCAGGATTTAATGAATGCACAGGAATACTATGAATTAGTTTCCATCGCACAACCTGATTATAAATGGACTTCAGAGGAATTAAGATTATTAAGCCGGGGCGAATCAACCGACTGGCAGGATGCAGTCACCCAAAACGGACAATACCAGAATTATAACTTTTCGATTGCCGGAGGAAAAGAAAGCGTAAACCACTATTTCGGTATAGACTGGTATGACCAGAAAGGTACCATCAAAAATTCTTCTTTCAATAAACTAACAGTACGGTACAATATGGATGCCAAAGCAACAGACTGGCTGAATTATGGAGTACGCTTCAACTTTATTGAATCCGACTTGAAGAATATTAATGAAGAAGCAGATTCCGGCTACGGTACGATGTTTAGTGCCATCAGTTCACAACCCACAGCCCCTATATTTACAGAAGATGGTGAATACTTTGACGGATTCCTGAATACAAAAGCCAACCCGGTTGCAATCGTAGATTTACTGGACCGTACCACATTAAAATCCAGAATAGTAGGTTCATTTTACCTGGAAGCTGAACCCATTAAAAACCTGAAAATCCGTAGTGATAATGGGGGTGAACTGGTTTTCTTTAAAGTGAATACCTATGAAGACGGACGCATGGGACAACACTATACCGAAGGGGGACATGCCAGCGTGATGTCCAATAAAAAAAGATATTGGCAAACAGAGAATACGGCAACGTATGCATTTGACTTGAATAAAGTTCATATGTTTTCAGCTATGGCCGGATTCTCCGCATCCCGTACTGATTATGAAGAGGTGACAGCCGATTCCAAAAAACTTTCAGACATTCTGAAATACCATAACTTAGGAGGTGCCGAAGAACACGGCCCCAACTCTTCCTATGCTGTACCTTCTGCCCTGGTATCTTTCTACGGACGTCTGACGTATAACTTCAACAACCGTTATCTGGCTACTCTTACAATACGTGAAGATGGTTCTTCCCGTTTCGCACCGGGAAACCGCTGGGGATTCTTTCCATCTCTGGCTGTGGCATGGCGTGCATCGGAAGAGAGCTTTCTCAAAGATAATGTTCCCGTTATCAGTAACCTGAAACTACGTGTAAGTGCCGGTAAATTAGGAAACCAGAATATAGGTGATTTTGCCTATACTTCCCGTATTTACCTGGGAGGAGCTTCTTCCAATTATATCCTCGGTAATAACCTGGTAACCGGGTCCGTACAAGGTTCAATTCCAAATCCGGATCTGACATGGGAAAAAGCCAATCAACTGGATTTGGGTATTGACTTTGGTTTGTTCAACAACCGGATAGCCGGTACTATCGAAACGTATTATAAAAGAACAACAGACTTGTTATGGGAAGTACCTTTACCTCTCGAATCCGGTTTCCGCACCTCATTGACCAACATCGGAAAGATTGATAACAAAGGAATTGAATTTTCTTTAAATACGGTCAATCTGACAACACAGAACTTCAGTTGGACATCTGCTTTTATGATATCTTATAATCAAAATAAGATTAAAGAACTATATGACGGGAAACAAGATGTAAATAAATCGCTCTTCGTAGGACGTCCGATAGACCAGTATTATCTTTTACATTCGGAAGGCATCTGGCAACTGAACGAAGCAGAAGAGGCTGCCCGGTACAATGCTTTACCCGGTGACCGGAAAATTACTGATAAAACCGAGGATTATATTATCAATGGAGAAGACCGTGACTTTTGTGGCGTATCTACCCCGAAATATTATGGTAGTTTCACCAATACATTTACTTACAAAGGGTTTGACTTAACTGCTTTTTCACATTCGCAGGCGGACACATGATAAACAACTCTCTGAACCGCTATCTGAACTCTTACAATGTATGGGGTAATATGAGCAAAAATTATTATACCTATTACTGGCGGGAAGACCAACCTAATAACAGATATCCGGCTCCCCGTGTAGGAAGTGCATATGCAAACGGAGATGGTACGGATGCAAATCTGCAACGTGGTGATTATCTCCGGCTACGGAATCTGGAACTGGGATACAATTTACCCAAAAAGATACTCAATCCCATCCGGGCAACCAGTCACCGGGTCTATCTGTCGGGACAG
>JAJBTP010000130.1 GCA_020860805.1 Tannerellaceae bacterium
GCTTATATGTATTGAAAAATTCCTGTATTAAAGGAAATTGTGGTTCACAGGCCATAAAGCTTGTTGCAATATAATTTCTTTCTTCCATCCCAAAAACACAATGATAATTGAGAAGATCATCAAAAGATTTTAGGACTTCCACGTCCGTGTCCAGATAAATGCCGCCATATTCTATCAAAGCCCTTAATCTTGCCACATCACTTACAAAAGCAAATTTTCCATTTCTATATGCAGACTTTGCATATTCAATAGATTCATAATCAAAATTATCCTCGTTCCATTCTATAATTTGATAGTCGGGAAGCATTCTCCTCCAGCTTTCTATGCATTTACTTATTTTTCCAGGCTTTTCTTTTTTTCCAAACCAACAGTAATGTATAATCTTCGGAATCATAACTCGTCTATTTGCTCTCCTAATTTCTGTTTATAGATATTACTTCATCAGCTCATATAGCTTTTGAACTTCATCAGCATTGGAATAATCCCGTTTTCTACAGTTGGCAGCTAATTTTTCTAATAGGGCATTATCTCGAAGCACTTTTGAAATCGCACTAGCACAGTTATCCAAATCCATTGGCACAATTATACCGTCAATACCATTTTCCAACTGACTGGCGGAAGTTGCATATTCTGTGATAATAACAGGTTTTGCAAGCATTTGAGCTTCCCTCACTGCCACACATTTCCCTTCATACCTGCTTGGTTGCACATAAACATCACAAGCTTCCAGATACGGATAAGGATTATCCTTTTTCCCAAGTAAGACTACATAATTCTCCATATGTTCAGCAATAATATTTTGGCGTATTAATTGTTCATCAGAACCATAACCAATGATGTACCACACTATATTTACTCCAAGCTTCCTAATCCGGGCACATAATGAAGGAATTTCATCTATTCGCTTTGCGTAAGAAAATCTGCCGATAGTCAAAAGTTTAATATTACCATTATCTGGCATTTCATCTGACGGCACGAATTCTTCTGCCTGTTGAATAATCATTTTGGATGGCAGTACATTCTCTATAACCATCATCTTAT
This sequence comes from Tannerellaceae bacterium, assembly GCA_020860805.1. Taxonomy (GTDB): domain Bacteria; phylum Bacteroidota; class Bacteroidia; order Bacteroidales; family Tannerellaceae; genus UBA4116. The sequence continues at coordinate 1,042 of JAJBTP010000130.1, forward strand.
TCTCAAATTCAGGAAACACACTTACGAACGTTTCCAAACATGCATCGCTAACAGCAACAATTCTGTCCAGACCTGAATAGGAATTTCTTAACTCATTTAATGATGCAATACTCAATTCCTCTGCATTCGAATAATCTGTATGTACCCATCCCACCTTGATCCTAGCATTGACCCTTTTTTTCAATATATCGAATGGTGCAAAAAAGCCCAAAGCAATATCATAAGAATCAGGCAACTGCTTCACACAATGTAAAGCTATCCTTTTCCATGTCTCATCATGATTATTATTAGAAATCCCATCTAAAATCCTGCAAAATGCAGAGTAGAATGCGCCATGCCTTATCTTTTCTACAAGTGATTCACGCAGCCATGCAAGATTTTTAACTTCCCGGAACAAGTGAACTTTTGGATTAATTTGAGAAAAAAGTGCGCCGTGATGGCCATATAAAAACAAGTCAACGCTGTAATGCTCATAATCTATCGCATCCAGCAATCCAATCAGACTTCTCTCAATACCGCCCGGTTCCAATGCACCAGTAAAAATTATAAGAATCTTCTTCATAGTAATTAGCCTTTCCTACATTATCTATTATTACGCAGGTTTTGGTTAATATATTTTTTGCCATCCCTCAATCCGTCCCGGAACCTTTGAGCTTCTTTCCTTTTATCATTTGAACGAAGTCTATTCACACAGCCTAAGACACAACTTGCCATCATACTGTATTCAAACATAATCCTGGCGATAATTCTTCCCATCAAATTTGTCTGCTCCTTATAAATAAACTTATACCAGAATATCGCTTTGTTTCTGGAATTCGCATATGCTGCAACCTGATTTCTGTCTGGATTATTTTTTCCCGCATCCAAATGCGCAAAATATACATCAGTAACACAAACTATCCGATTCCCCTGTAAATGTAACTTGTAAAATTGAACCTGATCATCCCAAAGTGCATACCCTGTATCCTGCAACCACAGCTCATCCTCTAAATCTATTGAAAGAAAAACATCTTTGTTAATAAAATAACAAGCACCAGCTGCTGTCTCTGTTTTTAAATATTTTGCAACTTTACGTGCGCCAAAATTATTATATGACCATCCACCGGACCTCAATATCTTTGTATACATATCATTACGATGAAACAATGTTGGTACAGCAGACAAACTCAGCATCGGTATAATTTTACGGATTCCATGTTTTGGAGGAAGCATTTCCAGAAAAACAGGAATTGAGACTTCACTGATTCCATTTAAAACCGGTGCAGATATTTTTTCTACAAATTCGTCCTCAAACGCAAGATCATCATCCAAAAATAATATGTATTCCGAATTTGCCATTTTACCGCCATAAATACGTTGTGAAACCATACCTTTTTCACTAAAGACGAATTTTTCATATCCCAGTCTTTCTTCTGGCAATGTATAACCTTTTGGCAAAACAACAATCACTTCGGACGGCTGTATTGTTTGCCTGTTAATACAGTCAAGCATAGTCTGATATTTTTCTCCGGCTGTACCCACCGTTCTTATCACAATCGAATAATTCAGCATATAATTATTTTCCTATCAATAAAACACATGTCCAAAAATATCCTTATACGGGATCATATTTGAGTCTCTGGGTAACAGGAAATACATATATAAAGCAAATAAAGCCACCATCATTATCGTTACCAAACGCTTACTCTTTTCTTCAAAGGTTCGCGGTAGTAAAGGGAAGAACAAAGTGTTATAGATATCTGTATAATATATAATTCTGGCAAAA
>JAJBTP010000191.1 GCA_020860805.1 Tannerellaceae bacterium
AACCGGTTCCTGTGGAAAATGCCCGGTAAAAAAAGGTTCATTTACCGTTATATTTTTAATACCGACTATATTATTTCCACCTATTTCTATAATTTTATCAACCAGCAGAAAAGGATACCTGTGGGGTAATAATTCTTTAATCCGGTTCACATCTATGATAGGCTCTACATTCGGATCATACACGGGAGCCTGTACTTCATTCAGTTTAATATCTTTACGGATTAAACGGGCTAACTGGTTATTTATTTTATGCCCGGGACGGGTAGCTATAATACGTCCTTTAATAGGTTTTCCTATTAAAGCTATATCCCCTATTACATCAATTAATTTATGACGCGCAGGTTCATTCTCAAAGACAAGCGGTTTATCGTTTACATACCCCAGGTCTTTCATGTCCGGACGGGTTATACCTATTTCATCTGCCAGTTTATCCAGCTCACCCTGTTCCATTTTCTGATCATAAATCACAATCGCATTATCCAGATCTCCTCCTTTAATCAGGTTATGCTGTAATAACATAGCTATTTCACGTACAAAAACAAAGGTACGGGAAGAAGCCATTTCCTGTGAAAATTCACTCAAATCATTAAGTATTGCATATTGATTGGATAAAACAGGGGAATTAAAGGAAATTAAAACATTGACACTGAATTTATCATCAGGCAAAATAATCAGGGAAGAACCTGTTTCTTCGTCTTTTACTTCAATTTTATGTTTAACAATATAAAAGTCTTTTGGAGAGCCCTGTTCTACAATGCCTGCATTCTCTATGCCTTCTACAAAAAAACGGGAACTTCCATCCAGGATAGGAAATTCCGGTGCATCTACTTCTATCAGACAATTATCAATTTCAGAAGCATACAGAGCTGCCATAGCATGTTCTATTGTACTTACCTGAATATTATTTCTGGATAATACGGTACCTCTTTGTGTTCCGGCCACATTTTCTGCGACCGCATCAATAACAGGCTGTCCTTCCAGATCGACCCGCTTAATTTTACATCCGTGATTATCGGGGGCAGGATTAAATGTAATACGAATATCTAATCCGGTATGTAACCCTTTCCCTTCCAAGGAGAAGCTTTTTGCAAGCGTCTTCTGTTTCAACATAAATTGTTGCATTATTTGTTTATTTCTTTCTTTAGCTGTTCTACCTCTTTTTGTAACTGGTTTATAGTCCGGTACATTTCCGGCAACCGGTTAAAAATAACACTGGAACGCATAAAATCTTTCGCCTCTATAGCAGGTGCACCCAGCACCGTACGGCCTTCTGTTATATCACTTATAATACCTGCCTGAGCACCTATTTTCACATTGTCTTCTATCCGGATATGTCCGGACAGGCCTACCTGTCCACCTAATTTACAATGTTTTCCTATTTTTACAGATCCGGAGATACCTGCCTGAGCTGCCATTACAGTGTGCTCACCCACTTCTACATTATGGGCAATCTGAACCAGGTTATCCAGTTTAACACCCCGGTGGATAATAGTAGAATCCATTACAGCCCGGTCGATTGTAGTATTAGCACCAATCTCTACATCATCTTCAATAATGACATTCCCTAACTGAGGAATCTTTTTGTAACTATCCCCTTCCGGAGCAAAACCAAAACCATCCGATCCGATAACAGAACCGGCATGCAAAATTACATTCTTTCCGATTTTACAACCTGCATAAACAGATACATGCGGATAAATAATAGTATTATCCCCTATATTAACCTGATCACCTATATAAGCATACGGATATATCTGACAATTCCGGCCGATTACCACATCTTCACCAATATAAGCAAAACAACCCACATAAGAATTTTCACCTGTTTGTGCAGTTTTAGAAATATAGGCAGTTGAATCAATACCTGTTTTACGTACTTTGTTTTTTTCTGCGAAATCCAGCAACATCGCTAAAGCAGCATACGCATTGGGAACCCGTATTAATGCTGTTTCAAGAGGCCGGTTTGCAACAAAGTCATTATTTACTAATACGACACTTGCTTGGGTTGTATATATATAATTTTCATATTTCAGATTTGCCAGAAAAGAAAGTGTCCCCTCTTTTCCTTCTTCGATCTTTGAAAAGTTAGAAACTTTTACGTCCGGATTACCCTCTACGGTTCCATTCAAAAAGTCTGCTAACTGCTTGGCTGTAAATTCCATTTATCTTTTTAATTTTTTCTAAAAATAAAATGTATCGTATCAACACTGCCACGGGCAGTCCACAAATTTGGTAAAATTATCGAGATTCCCTATTATCAAACAGTAATAATTCCCTTATCTGCCAGATATACTACCATTTCCTGCTGTAAAACATATGCTTCTTTACCGGCAGCTACAGCAAAAGATTCCGTTGAGTCCGCATAAATAATAGCACGGGAAGAGTTTACCAATAATCCACATTCCTGATTCATACCATATTGTGCAACCTCTTTGAGACTTCCTCCCTGTGCACCGACACCCGGAACCAAAAGAAAATGATTGGGCGCATGTTTACGAATATCTTCAAACATTTTCCCCTGTGTGGCTCCAACTACATACATCATTTGTTCGTCAGACGCCCATTCTTGTGATTTCTTTAGAACCTTTTCGAACAAACGTTCCCCATCAGCCATTTCCATCATCTGGAAATCTGCAGACCCCTTATTGGAAGTCAAAGCTAATAAAATTACCCAGCTTTCAGGATAAATAAGAAAAGGCTTTACACTATCTTCCCCCATATAGGGAGCCACCGTAACGGCATCCACTTTTACATGGTCAAAAAACGAACGGGCATACATTTCTGATGTATTCCCGAT